>JAWOGR010000040.1:0-10060 GCA_046496625.1 Dehalococcoidia bacterium
CGACGCTGGGCTGAGCATTCGGCTGCAGCTTGCCTGCTTTGTAGGCTTCGACGGCGTCTCGTATCCGCCCGGAAGCGCCGGTAACTACCTGTATCCCTGCTGCCGAAAGGGTTTGGTAAGCGTTGGGGCCGCAGTTGCCCGTGAGTACCACCCCTACCCCCTTTTCAGCGATCGCCTGTGCAGTACTGATGCCTGCTCCACCGGCAGCCATGGCGCTGGAGTTCTCCAGGGCCTCAAACTCCATGCTCTCAGGATCAACGATGACGAAGTGCTGACACCTGCCAAAGCGAGGATCTACCTCCGCATCCAGGTCAGGAGCCAGCGCTGATACAGCGATTCTCATGGTGCACCTCCTTCTTGGTTACTCGGTCTCCAGTTCTTTGATTCTGGTGTCTATCTGCTCGAGTTGGTCCTTTACTGCCTCGGCCTCGTCTTTGAGGAAATCGAGCTCTTGCTCCCGGGTCATCTGAGGCGCGTAGGGATAGGCTCCCGGAGCTGGCCCGGCGGGTGCGCCATAAGCGTACGGTACAGGTCCTTCATACGGCATACCCATGCCAAAGCGGTAGCCCCTTCCGAAGCCGTATCCGCGTCCCAAGCCGTACCGCCTGCCGTAACCGTACATTCGCCCCAGTCCCCAAGGCCGGCAATAACCCCTAGCGCCTCCTGTCATCGGCCCCATTCCGGCCGGACCGGTTCCATCAAATCCTGGCATGTCTCACCTCCTTGTTCATGTCTTAGTGTCCGTACAGACACTCTTCCTTCACTCCCGAAGTTCCTTCAATCTTCTCTCGGTCATATCTAACTCGCTCTCGAGTGCCTCCGCCCGGCTCTCAGGAAAGGACAACTCCTGTTCGCGTGTCATCGGTGGGGTCCGGGCATCTCTCACCTCCTTACAGGATCAAGTAGTCACCATAGGGGGTACCCATATCGTCCCCATCGGCGCCAACCCCGTCCGAAGCCTCGACCAAAGCCAGGTCCGCGCCCGGGCCGTGGTGGCGCGGCATAACCGTAGGTGTGAGGGTAGCGATAACCGGGTACCGGACTGGCGAAGCCTGGCCTAACGAAACCGGCGCAGAACCCTGCTGCCCTTCCTGTCATCGGGCCCGAGCCCATCGGTCCAGTTCCATCTCCGAATGGCATGTCTATCACCTCCTTTCTGCATTTACTGTTTAGCGTCTGCCCCCGCGAAATCTGCGGCCGCAGAGGCGGCGGGGACCAAACGGGGGCAGAGGCGTAGGCTGGGTATTGTCACTGGAGCATACCGGGCACGACACGGGAAGCTTCTTTGCCCTGACCTCAAAGGGCACATTCCACTCGTGCCCGTCGTCATCGCACCTGAAGCGGCGCTGGGCAAGCTCGAAGTTGCCTCCCTCGATCTGAATCGCCTTGCCGTTGATCAGCGCGTCAGCCAGCTTTCTTCTGGCAGAATCCAGTATGCGGTGAAAGGTCGGCCTGGAGATCCTCATTTGCTGTGCGCAGGTCTCCTGTTCCAGTCCCTCCACGTCCCTGAGGCGGATCGACTCAAGCTCCTCTAGGGTTATGCGAACAGCCTCGAGTGCAGCGACCGGAATCCCAACCGGCCGAAACGAACCTATGCTTGGCATTTGGGCAACACATCGCAACTTCGCTGGTCTGGCCATCACAAGTTCACCATCTGTTTGCTATGAATTATGAACATATGTCAATAATAATGATAATGGATCGGGGCGGAGTTGTCAAGTCTTGACCAGGGTTTTCTCGAGGTGGTACAAATGTCAGCGTGGATAGTGTTGAGCTCTTCCCCGCACTCGAGCACTGCGTCGAAAGCGCGGCAAGGGAGGAATTCTGGAGGTTGGTGAACAGATATCTGGAAGACAGGGGAGGGGACAGCAAACATCAGGAGAGGATCGAGCTCCTAAGAGCATTCCTGGAATCTGCGGACTTCGGAAGACTCCGCAGTGAGAGCGAGGAGCACATGGTGAAAGGGAAGAAGGTCAAGTTTGTCATCTGCTGGAAGGATGAGAAGCCTGATTGCCATATGATAGTCCTGGAGGGTGCTTAGCAGTTCAGATTGCTACACTCTGATAGAGGAGGGTCGACACTGGAAAGCGGCAGCGAGGCCGCCCTCTACTTATGGACCAGGGCTACGGCCAGGGCAGCCATCCCCTCTTCTCTGCCGACGAAGCCCAGGCTGTTGGTGGTGGTGGCTTTGATAGTTACCTGCCCCGGCTCTATGCGTAACGATCGGCCTATACGTTCCCTCATCTCTTCCGTGAAAGGAGAGAGCTTGGGGGCATGAGCGATTATGGTTGCGTCAATGCTGGCTACGACCCATCCCTTTGCCTTGAGCAGCTCGGCAGTTCTCTCCAGCAAGACCAGGCTCGAGATACCCTGGTACTCAGCCTCGCCGGCGGGAAACAGGGTGCCGATGTCGCCCAGATCGGCAGCGCCACACAGGGCATCTATTACGGCATGGACCGCCACGTCGGCATCGCTCCAGCCGGACAGCCCCTTGTCGTAAGGGATGTCCACACCTCCCAGGACCAGCTGTCGCCCGGGAACCAACGGATGGCTATCATAGCCGATGCCCGCTCTGAAGTCCTTCTGCATCTGCCTCCTTCAACAATATAGCACGGAAGAGCACTAGGAGTTGCCCCCGGCGATGAGTCTTGCCAGCGACAGGTCTCCGGGGGTGGTGACTTTGATGTTGTTATGGTCTCCCATATAGAGGTGGACCTCAGAGCCGAGCAACTCGACGGCGGCCCCGTCATCCGTGACCTCCCCCGCCAGTTTCTCGTATGCCCTGGTTATGATGTCAAGGCTGAATACCTGAGGCGTCTGTGCTGCCCACAATCTATCGCGCTGAAGAGTCGTACCGATCAGCCTGTCGTCGCCAACCAGCTTGATCGTATCCTTGACCGGAACTGCCGCTACGGCAGCTCCGGTCCTGCCTGCCTGCCGAAAACCGTTCTCAATCAGGACCGGGGTCAAAAAAGGCCGGGCTCCATCATGGATCATGACCAGGTCGCAGTCTGCTACCTGCTTCAAACCCTCTATAACTGAGTCCTGTCTCCTCGGCCCCCCGGGACACATCGTGACCATGGACCAGCACCTTCTCTCTCCCAGTTCCCGTCCCCGGGCCAGGTCTTTGCGGTTCAGCACCAGGATTATCTGGTCTATCAAGCTGCACCCCTGACAGGTCTCTACGCACCAGGCCAGCAGGGGTTTATCACCCAGGGGGGCGAAGAGCTTATTAACGCCTCCCATCCGGTGGCTCGACCCGGCGGCAACGATAAGCGCTGCCATCTTGTTGCTCTCACTCATTGACTTGCTGTGGTCCATCAACTCTCGGCATTTGCAGCCTGTCTCTTCCCGCCCCTTGTCAGCCCCAGCGACAGAGCTTCGGACACCGAGCCGGCTTCGAGCAGCCTGATATCCTCGACGTGGTGAGGCTTCCGCACCTCGCTTACGCTGCTTGAAGGGAGTTTGGGTACGAGGCAAGACCTGAATCCTAGCCTGGCGGCTTCCGCGATCCTTCTCTCTATCTGGGATATTCCTCTCAGTTCTCCGTTCAGCCCCACCTCGCCGAGAGCCACCAGGCCGGGAATCGGGCTGGCTTCTTGGTAGCTAGATGTGATGGCCGTTGCGATTCCCAGGTCAACGGCGGGCTCATTGAGCCTCAATCCACCCGTCACATTGACGATCACGTCCTGGTTGAAGAGTTTCAGGCCGGCACGCTTGCTGAGTACAGCAATGATGAGCAGCAGCCGGTTGAAGTCAACACCGTTGGCAATACGCCTTGGCGGGCCGAAGCTGTTGGGGGTGGTGAGGGCCTGAATCTCGACCAACAGGGGACGGCTTCCCTCCAGTGTTGAGACCACCACTGATCCCACGGTTCCTTCCCTGTATGCGTTAAGGAAGACCTGAGAGGGGTTGTCAACCTCTGTCAACCCCCTGTCGCCCATCTCGAATATTCCCACCTCATTAGTGGAGCCGAAGCGGTTCTTCACGCTGCGAAGCAGGCGGTAGCTGCTGAACCTTTCTCCTTCGAAGTAGAGCACTACATCGACGATATGCTCCAGGGTTCCCGGGCCTGCGATGGCCCCCTCTTTGGTCACATGCCCTGTTATGAGAAGGGGCACATTCTTGTGTTTCGCCCATCTCTCCAACCTCCAGGTGCACTCCCGCACCTGTGAGATGCTGCCGGGCGTTCCCGTAACATCCTCAAGGTACATGGCCTGAATCGAGTCGATAACCGCCAGTCCCGGAGAAAGCCCTTCCAGGCATCCTACTACTGCCTCAAGATCGGGCTCGGATAGAAAGTAGATCCCCTTGCCGGTTATGCCCAGGCGCTCGGCCCTGAGCTTGATCTGGTTGACGGACTCCTCTCCCGAGACATAGGCGACAGTCCTGTCGGCCTTGGCAAGGGCTGCTGAAATCTGAAGCAGAAGAGTTGACTTGCCTATCCCCGGCTCTCCGCCGATAAGCACCAGTGAACCGGGCACCAGGCCGCCTCCCAGGACTCTGTCGACCTCGGAGAAGCCCAGGTGGAGGCGGGGGAAGTCGGCTTGCTCCACACTGAAGAGTTCGCGGAAATCGTTGCCTGAGGAGTGAGTCTGAGCTCCAGTGCGGGAAGAAGCCACCTTTGTTTCAACGAAGCTATTCCAGGTCTGACAGTCAGGACAGCGTCCTGACCACTTGGGACTCTCCTTGCCGCATTGCTGGCAGAGGAAGATGCTTCGGGATCTGGATCTACCGTGATTGCTAGAGTTCAAGTCTGCTGGCCGAGGCCTCTAGTACTCGATGACTGCTAGCCTCTCTCCAGTCTTCACCGCCTGTCCGGGGGAGACCGAAACTTCCTTGACCGAGCCTTTTACTGGAGACACTATAGGGTTCTCCATCTTCATAGCTTCGATTACGCAGATCGTGTCGCCGTCCTCGACAGCATCGCCCGCATTCACACCAATGCGTACTATTCTCCCCGGCAGGGGTGCCGTGACTACCTCTTGAGCCGCGCTTATGCCGCCTCCGTTACCAGTGGCTTGATTACGATGCTATCATCGGCACAATCGACTACCACCGTGTCTCCGGGCATGAACTCGCCACGGAGCAGAGCCTCCGATAGCTGATCTTCAACGAGAGTCTGAATGCTGCGGCGCAGGGGTCGGGCGCCGAAGACCGGGTCATAACCCTTATTGCCTATGAAGTCCTTGGCCCCGTCGGTGACCTCCAGAGTAACACCCTTCTCCTTCAAGGAGGCAACAACCTGGTCGAGCATCAGGTCGACGATCTGGCGGATGTGCTCCTTGTTCAGAGCATGGAAGACAACCGTGGCATCAAGTCGGTTGAGGAACTCGGGGCGGAAGATCCTCTTCATCTCGCCGAGTACCTTCCCCTTCATCTTGTCGTACTCGACGTGCTGCTTTCCTTCGTCGTCGATATGGGTGGAAAAACCAATACTCATATCACGCTTTATGAGTTCCGCACCGACATTGCTGGTCATGACTATGATGCTGTTGCGAAAATCGACTCTTCGCCCTTTGGCATCGGTCAAATGGCCGTCGTCGAAGATCTGGAGCAGGATGTTGAACACATCATAATGGGCCTTTTCAATCTCATCGAGCAGAATCGCACAGTAGGACTTCCGTCTCACTGCCTCGGTCAGTTGCCCGCCTTCTTCATAACCGATATAGCCCGGGGGCGCTCCTACCAGACGGGCCACGCTGTGTCGTTCCATGAACTCTGACATGTCCAGCCTCACCAGGGCATCTTCACTGCCGAACATGAACTCGGCCAGAGCCCGTACAAGCTCGGTCTTGCCGACACCTGTCGGCCCCAGGAAGATGAAGGCGCCGATAGGTCGTCGCGGGTCCTTCAGACCGGCGCGAGCCCTTCTCACCGCCTTGGCGACAGTATCTATCGCCTCGTCCTGGCCGATTATGCGGCGATGCAAGGCCTCCTCCATCTGTAGAAGGCGACTGGTCTCATCGGTCGTCAGCCTGATCACCGGTATGCCCGTCCACATGCTGACTACCTCGGCTATGTCCTCCGAGGTAACCACGGGGCGACCCTGTTCCTGCTTCACCTGCCACTCCTTCTCCATGGTCTCGATCTTCTCGAGCAGCTGGATCTCACGGTCCCGCAGTTCGCCGGAGTAGTCATATTGCTGGGCCGCTATTGCCGCTTCCTTTTCCTTTCGTACGCTCTCTAGGGCGCGTCTCGACTCGGCAAGGCCCATTGGGGGACTGCCCCGCTTGATCCGAACTCGTGAGCTGGCCTCGTCCACAAGATCGATAGCCTTGTCGGGCAGGAAGCGGTCCGCTATATACCTGGTCGCTAATGGAGCGGCTGCCTCCAGTGCCTCGTCGCTTATGTCCAGCTGATGGAATTCCTCGTACCTGTGCTTAATGCCACGCAGTATTGCCAGTGTCTCTTCGGTGGTGGGTTCGGCAACTAGGACGGGCTGAAAACGGCGTTCCAGGGCGGGGTCCTTCTCAACGTACTTACGGTAGTCATCCATAGTGGTGGCGCCGATGCACTGTATCTCGCCGCGGGACAGAGCAGGCTTCAATATGTTGGCAGCGTCCACCGCGCCCTCCGCCGCGCCGGCACCAACTATAGTCTGCATCTCGTCTATGAACAGGATGCAGTTCCCGGCGGCCTTCTCCTCCTCGATAACCCTCTTTAGCCTCTCCTCGAACTCGCCGCGATACTTGGTTCCTGCCACGAGGGCTCCTATGTCCAAAGCCACTATCCTCTTGCCCTGCAGCACCTCCGGAACCTCTCCGGCTATTATGCGTTGTGCCAGGCCTTCAATAACGGCGGTCTTCCCTACTCCCGGTTCGCCTATGAGGGCGGGATTGTTCTTGGTCCGACGGCTCAGTATCTGAACTACCCGTTCGATCTCCTTATGCCGCCCGACGATGGGATCAAGCTTGTCTGCACGGGCCAGGGCCGTCAGATCAGTGCCGAGTTGATCGAGTGTCGGCGTGCGGGTGGCTGCGCGCCCGGCGGATCGTGTCCTCATGGACTCCTGCTTGACGACCTTGCTGACCTCCTCGCGTGTTCGTTCGAGGGTAATGCCCAGGCTCTCGAGCACGCTGAAAGCCACTCCTTCGTTCTCTCGGAGCAGCCCTAGCAGGAGATGCTCTACACCTATGTAGTTAGAGTTGAGACGGCGCGCCTCATCAACTGCGAACTCGATGGCCCTCTTCGCCCGGCGGGCCAGATCCACGTCTCCACTTGTAGCCCGGCGCTCTCCCTTGCCGATGACGAACTCTACAGCTGCCTGTATCTTGCTCATCGACATCCCGAGGTTGCCGAGGACTCTGGCTGCCACTCCCGACTCTTCCCCTGCTATCCCCAGCAGTATATGCTCGGTGTCGATATAGCTGTGGCCGAGACGTTGCGCCTCTCCTTGAGCTCGCGTCAGCACCCTGCGAGCGCCTTCAGAAAACCTCTCAAAACCTGTGCTCATTTCAGTTCCCGCTCACGCAAAAGTATAGAACACGTTGCTCTTGTAGTCAACAAGCCTGAACCGCTTGAACCAGAGGACAGAATAGTAATATAATACCACATAGTAGTCATCTAGGGCTAATTCGATGTGGGTCACCGGTGGTTCAGCAAAAGGAATGCGACTTAAGACTCTGCCGAAGCGTTCGATCAGGCCTACGACCAGCGTTGTCAGGCATGCCATATTCTCGCTATTGGAGAACAGGGACACCGGCTGGGACAGGGTTCTGGATCTGTATGCCGGTAGCGGCGCCCTCGGCATTGAGGCTCTAAGCCGTGGCGCGGTGTGGGTTGACTTCGTCGATCAAAGGAAGAGTTGCTGTGATATCATCAGGGCTAATCTGGAGAGGATCGGGGAACGACAACGGGCTCACGTGTATTGTTGCAGCGTAAACAAAGCGGTCTCTTTCCTTGTCGAACCTTACGATATTGTCTTCATGGATCCGCCTTACTCCGATCCTTCTGTCGGCGTTGCGCTGGAGGGTCTGGCAAAGTCCAATTTGCTGGCCGAGGGTACTACTGTCGTACTGTGCCATGCGAACCGGTTTGCTATGAGTCCGGACTATGACGGACTCCGGCTGATCAAACAGCGCCGCCATGGTGACACCTATGTTGCCATGTATCAGAAGGGAGTTCAACTATGACCGTAGCAGTTTACCCCGGCACCTTCGACCCGCTTACCTGCGGGCACATGGATATCATAGAGCGAACATCTCCACTGGTAGACAAGCTGATCGTGGGCATATACGAGAATCCGGGAAAGAGACCTCTCTTCTCTCTCGAGGAGAGGGTGAGGCTTGTGGAAGAGGCGATCAGCGGCCTGCCTAACGTAAGGGTTAGGGCGTTCAAGGGGTTGACGGTGGATTTCATCCGGGAGGCAGGCGGACGGGTCATGATTCGCGGACTGAGAGCCAACTCCGACTTCGAGCGGGAGTTCGAGATGGCTTTGATGAACAGAAAGCTTGCGCCCGAAATCGAGTTGCTCTGCTTGATGACAAGCTCTCAGTATCAGTTTCTCAGCTCATCCCTGATTAAGGAAGTTGCCAAGCTAGGGGGATGTCTCGACGGAATGGTTCCCGACCACGTGGCGAGGGCTCTGATAGGAAGGTTCTCTTCAGTTGCGGAGCCGTCCACGGGTAGGGATGACCTATAGAATCAACAACGTAAAGGAGGCAAGAGAGAATGGCGTACAAGATCACCGATGAGTGCATCAGCTGTGGTGCCTGCGAACCCGAGTGCAAGAATCAGGCCATAACGGAGGGCGAAGAACTGTACGTTATCGACCCCGATAGGTGTACTGAATGCATCGGGTGGTTCGATACACAGAAGTGTGTAGAAGTCTGCCCCGTGGACTGCTGCGTTCCTGACCCGGACCACAAGGAAACACGCGATCAACTGCTGGCGAAGTGGGGCAAGCTGTATCCGGGTCAGACGCCGACTGCCACGTGACCTTAGAGAGCCATCCAGTGTGTGATGCACGGATCAGTTCGTCTGTATCCGGGGCATTTGCCTTTCTGATCCGGGTGGCTTCTTGTCGCAACTGGATAGATGGCTGAGTGATCTCATACTCTGGCTGCCTTCGTAGAGCGCATGTTCGGACTACGAGTGGCACTCGTGGGCGTCTGCGATCTCCGGGAGCACTGATACCGAACACCCGGAAGTGGAGATAGTGCCCGGAGCAGGGTGACAAGTAGGTGATTGCTCCTTGGCCGGCCACCCACCAGCGAAGAAAGGACGAGAGTCAGCAGATATGCAAGAATACCACCTACTCGTTGACTCTCTGGAGTACTCTCGAGAACTTGAACGTGCCATTGGGGCTGCGACACAGAGCATCTATATGCAGTTCTTCACTTTCGAAGCTGATGTAGTGGGCGAGAGGTATGCTCGTCTGCTGATGGAGAAGGCAGGTGATGGTCTTGATGTCAGGCTGATACTGGACGGGTACTATCAACTGATAGTGAGTGACCGTCCAGTACGTTTCCCTACCTGCAGCCCGGAGGAGTTCAGGGCAGTCAGGAAGGAGTTCGCTCGGACAAAGAAGATGATTGCCCAGATGAGAGACGGTGGTGTGCAGATCCTGGAGATAAACAACAGGTTTCATGGACTGGCTCTACTAAGGAGAAACCATAAGAAGATAGTGGTAGTTGATTGTGAAACGGCCTACCTTGGCGGTTTCAACCTGAGTGAGCATAATTTCGCCTGGCACGACTTTGCTGTCGGGATAAGCGGAAGCGTTGTGAAGGGTATTGCGGATGATTTCGACTCGACATGGCACGGCCGACCGGCAAGCTACCCGATGTCTTCGAACGGAGACTTCCTGCTTGGTAATGTCGGAGATAATAAGGTTTTAAGGGATTATATTTTCCAGGCCATAGACAACGCCCGGAGTGCCGTTTTCATAGAGTGTCCGTACATCGGTGGAGCAGTATTCGAGAAACTGCTTGCTGCTGCCAGCAGGGGGGTATCCGTGTCTGTGATATACCCCAAGAGGAACAACATACATCGCCATTCACTATGGTTGACGAAGCACATTGAGAAATACCTGGTGAACCTGGCAGCTAAGAACAAC
>JAWOGR010000043.1:0-4190 GCA_046496625.1 Dehalococcoidia bacterium
ACATCAGGGCCGTAATCGTATTCGTGGTTGCCGATGACGACGGCGTGGTATCCCATGCGCTGCATTATGGTGAGTTCGGGAGAGTGGCCCTGTAGCGCCAACCAGGCGAAAGGAGACCCGCCCAGGAAATCGCCCGCGTCCAGGAGGAGGACGGGTTCACCCTCTGCCCTCTTGTTCGTGCGTATCTCCTCGACGGCCGTGGCAAGGCGTGCAAACCCTCCTATAGCAGTGTCTTCAGGTTCGGGATGGTCGTCTACAGCCGGCGAGTGGGGTATCAGGGCTGAATGCAGGTCGTTGGTGTGGAGTATGGTGAAATGCAGTTCTCCGTTCCGGCCAGGGTGACCGTCCAGAGTCCGGGGTGTGGCTGACAACGGGCCCAGTGCCAGGACGGCTGCCATAATCGAGCACAGTCCCTTCTCTGTCCTCAACACGCGACTCCTATCGAACACCGGGCCCGGTCATCCTCTTCAGGCTGACACGAGGCAGCCAGTCGGCGGAGTCTGCCCGGATATGGCCTTGATATTACCACATAATGCTCGGCCCCGCCGTAGCGAGATGAGAGATGGTGGTTAGCGTCCGTGGTATGATATTCCTGTGAGAAAGCTGTGGCGCGAGCACAGCAGGCTGGCGAGATTCCTCTGTGCGATCCTGTCGTTGCTCATCCTTGGTCTCGTCGTTCCCTATCTGATACCCCTCGGCAAAGGTCACTCCGGGGTACCGCCCGATGCACTGGTCGGCGTGAACGGCCGCTATCTGGACGTCGACGGAGTGTCGATGTATGTCGAAGAGGAGAACCCTGAATCGCCCGCAGCCGCCATAGTATTCATCCATGGACTCGGAGGATCGACGTTCTCATGGCGGCACAACGTTTCCTTCTTCGCCGATCGAGGATACAGGGTGATCGGTCTGGACATGAAAGGGTTCGGACTTTCACACAAGGACTTCGCCTCGGACTACTCGCACCGATCACAGGCTCAACTCTTAGCAAGGGTTCTTGATGAGATGGGCGTTGAGCGGGCATATCTCGCAGGGCACAGCTTGGGTAGCAGCGTAATGCTCCACTTCGCTTATATGCATCCGGAGAAGGTGAAGGGACTGATCAGTGTGGCGGGGGCGGTCAGCATCCGCGAGAGGTCATTCCATCCCGGAGCTCTGCTGAGATTTCCTCCCTTCAAGAGGGCAGCGGAGGTGTTCCTCACACGCTACACTAACAGGGAGCGGGTCAGGGCGATACTGGAGAGCGCCTATCAAGAAGACATTATCACAGAGGAAGTCCTCGATGGCTACTACAATCGAATAGTCACCGGCCACTGGTGGGGCTCGCTTCTGGCTATGACCAGGGACATGAACAGGAATGCCATCACCTTCGAGTTAGAGGATCTTGCCTTCCCCACCCTGGTCATCTGGGGCGAGAACGATACATGGATCGGCCGCGTGAGCATCGATCGGTGGAGGGAGCGGATACCGTCCGCCGAGTTTCATGTCATGCCCGGTGTGGGGCATCTGCCTATGGAGGAGGATCCCGACTCGTTCAACAGCACAGTGCTCGCTTTCCTGGAGTCCGTCGGAGAGTAGCCCGTAGACTCGCAGATGATCGGCATGCGCTTCTTCAGCCTGAGGCGGAGTTGGAACGCATCGTAGCCAAACCGACGCTATTCACTTACAGTGTGGGGTCACCGCGCATGGACTGCGGCAGCACCCGAAGCTGGCAGCGACAGGGCAGAAGCTGCCTGCCCGGTCACCCGTACTTGATGTTGGCCTCTTCGCGCAAGCGCTCGATGAGCGAGGGCAGAGCTTCCTGCTGCAACTCGCCGACTATCTGCTGCTTTACCTGGTCAAATGGGGGAAGCGAATCTCCGTGCAGCTCTGCGTACTCGTCATATCGTGCCCTCGCTTCTTCCTCGGTGATCTCAATCGTATGCTCCAGGTATCTCTGAATGGCCATGCTCTTGCGAAGACCCTCCAGGTAATCTTCGTAGGACATGTCATGAAGCCCGAGCTGTGCCTCGAGATCCTCCCTTGTCATGCCCGCCATCGCCAGTTGCGTGTTCAGTTCGAACTCCACGTCCTCCAGTGTCGGGAGGTGTCCGCCCTTCGTGGCCTCCTGTAACAACAGCCTCTCTGTTATCAGGTGGTCCAGAGCCTGTTCGGCACTAACTATGCCGTGTCTTGCCTGGAATTCCGCCACATCTTCCGCAAGTATCTTCTCACCGTTCACCCTCGCAGCAACCTCGGCTCGGGGCACCATCATGATGACGAGGACGAGCACCACAGCTAGCGCTGCCATCCCCACAATGACCCATACGCCTCCGCCGAACTTCCATCGTCTGGGGTCTATTCTCATGATGTCGCGCCTCCTTTGCAGTTGCCACCCGCCGCGTGATCGGCGTGTGTCATTCCGTGTGTGCATTATACCAGTCGATGCCAACGATTGCAGGGCTCGAATGTCGAGTTCCAGCTGTCATCAGCAGAAATGCTATGGAAGACTCCGAGTTCAGATGGTTTCGGCGGCTCCGGACACAAGCTCGCGGCCGAGGCGGAAGGCGTCCTGCAGGGCCGTCGGATGCTCCCCGATCTGACCCCTGTCGTCAACCCCTTTGATCAGCAGGTCGCGGTCGTGCTTGACGCCTATGGCGTCAAAGAAGTACTTCGCCGTGAGCACCGCGCCGTCGAAGAGCTTCTCGCCCCTGGTGGCCCCTACCGAGATGAAGGCGCCTCTTCTCATCCTCTTATCGTCCGTGCCCGTCTTCAGGATGTATCTTCTTACCCAGAGGGCCTGGCAGCGGTCGACCAGCGCCTTGGCCTGTGCGGTGATGCCGTAGAAGAATATGGGCGAGGCGAGAATGACATGGTCCGCCTGCAAAAGCTTCTCGTACACCGCCTGCATATCATCCTTGATGGAGCAGTTGCCGGCCTCCATGCAGCCGTAGTCCTCGACGCAGGGCGAGATCTTCAGCCTTGAGACCAGCAGCTTCTCGACCTCGGCTCCGACCCCGGCTGCGCCTTCCAGCGCCTTGTCGAGCAGAATCTCGGTGTTGCTCCGTCTCCGCGGACTCCCCATAATGCCCAGTACTTTCATGTTTCGGCCTCCTTACAGCATCGTTCGTCGCCCCGCGCTTACACATCGAGCCGGGACGGTGGCCTCATATGCCCAGTTTCTTGCGGTTGGCCTCGATGTGGGACAGTATACCGTCGACGGCCTTAACCGCGTCTGTCTCGACATCAAGTATGCCACCGGTCACCTGTTTGCAGTCCTGCGTCAGCAACTGCACGAGGTTCGGTGCCCCGGTGACGGGAGGCACGGGGTTGACGTAGGTGTAGAGGCCGAGCGCCAGGGCGAAGATGGCGTCGATGGTGGCCTTCTGCTCCATGTACTCCGGTGCAACCGCGGCTACGGGAAGGTCGGGTACGGGAACGCCGCCCAGGGCACCCGAAATCGCGGACAGCAGGTCGGCCAGGCGGCCGGTATCCGTGCAGGTTCCGTAGCTGAGGACCGGAGGGATTCCCAGGCTCCTGCAGAGCCCACTGAGTCCGGGTCCGGCATGCTCCGCCGCCTCAGGGCTGCACAGGCCTGCGACCTGCATGGCACCGTTGCCGCATCCCATCGACAGCACGAGGATGTCCCGCTTGATCAACTCCCTGGCCACACGCACGCTGTGCACGTCCTGGCCTGTGTCTCTAAGTGTGGTGCAGGAGACGAGGCCGGCAACACCTCGCAGTGTGCCGTCCTTTATCGCTCCCAGCAGAGGGTCGAGGGTGCCGCCCAGGGCAGCGAGAATGCTTTCAGTTGAAAAGCCGACCACTGCCTCTCCCGTCGGTAATCCGGTTACCGGCTCGACGGACTTCCTGCGCTCCTTGAAGTTGTCCACCGCCATCTGCAGGAGCTGAGCGGCCTGCTCCCGGGCTTTCTCCGGAACATAGTTGATGCGGTCTGTGACGCCTTCGAAGGAGACCAACTCGCTCACCGGTATCAGTTTGAACTTGTACTGCTGCGCATAGAGCGGGTCGACGGGCATGGAGCAGTTCATGTCGCAGACGAAGAGGTCGACACAGCCGCTGGCCAGGACCGCCTCCTGCGTTATCCAGTTGCCGGTGAAGCCGTAGAAGGCATCGTCCATCTCCCACCTCTGGATCATCTCCTGGCCGGTCTCGATGTTGGCGATCACGCGCAGTCCCCTGGCTCCTGCCGC
>JAWOGR010000119.1:0-5133 GCA_046496625.1 Dehalococcoidia bacterium
CGGGTTCACCGGCCTCCACGCGTTCGTTCAGTATCGTCAGCCGGGCTCCCATCTCAAGCAGAGCATCGATGATCCCCGTTCGGGTCGGGTTGATCCCGCAATCCCTGATTACGACTCTTGCATCGGGGTGAACAGCTCCGGCAACGAGAAAATAGGCGGCTGAACTAATGTCGCCAGGGACGCGAAGGCTGACAGGAGTGAGAGGTCTATCGAGCGTGCGTAAGTAGATCAGATTCTGTTCGCTTTGCAGCCTTGCTCCCATCATACTGAGCATTCTCTCGGTATGATCTCGCGAAGGCGAGGGTTGACACACCGTTGTGTCGCCACTGGCGTGAAGACCTGCGAGCAGGAGTGCGGATTTGATCTGGGCACTGGGAACGGGCAACGAGAACTCGATGCCGTGAAGCTGCTTACCTCTGATAGCCAGGGGTGCAAATGCATCTCCCCCTCTTCCGGATATATCGGCACCCATCAGCCTCAATGGCTCAATCAACCTGTCCATGGGACGGCTGCGTAGGGAGGCATTCCCGGTTATCACGGATAGAAACGGCCGGCCTGACAGGAGCCCGCCGAGCAGACGCATGGTAGTGGCGCTATCGCGGGCATCGAGCACATTGGTGGCTTCCTTGAGACCGTCGGGGCCTTTGCCTCGTACAGATAATACGGGTGAATCATCCCGTCCTGTCCTGCGAATCCTTACACCCAGGTTTCTGAGACAAGTGACTGTCGCCAGGCAGTCCCGCCCGGGAGCGAAGTTGAGTATCTCCGCCTTGCCCATGCTCAGGCTATTGAGGATCGCGGCGCGGTGGGAAATCGATTTATCGCCCGGGGGAGTCAGTTCCCCCTGCAGCGATGGAGAGGGGTTGACAGTTATCGTTGTTCTCTCCCTTCTCATACCCCGAAGCCCTTTATCGGCCGTCTCATCCCGGACCGGGAAAACTCTCAGTCAATAGTATGGTCAGGTTCTGGAGCATTATAGCACGGCAAATGCATAGCGGGCGTTTGCCCGGGATTGAGGTCGTTGTGGCCGGATTATCGTAGCGAAATCGGCGAGAAAGGCTAGATCTTAACAGGTTTTTAACAATTGAATGGTATACTCGTAGGTGAGATAGTAAGCACGAGAGTTAACATTGAAGGCGACAACAAGACGCTGAGTCAGGCTTTTTCCCCAAACCTCCTCCCTGACGGTCGGCTCCAGGGTGAATCCATGGAGCCGACCGTCAGTAGTATGGGGCTGGTTGGGTTTGTTCTCTCGCTGCATCATCTGTTCCACCACTCCCCACTTAAGGAGCCTTGCTGTGCAGTCCGGTTCCATGATTCCGTGCATCCTGCATGCGGGTCCCTTCCGGAGGCGATGAAGACTGAGGAGCAGCGAGCAGGGTTTGCTCATTGTCATGGCAGGTGACGGTGTGGTAGATTACCCGGGGCTGAGGGCAATCGTGTTTGATGACAGAAGAGTGCCAGGACCGTTCGGGGTTACGCTTGCGCTGGCAGTTGCTCTGGCTGTGGCACTGATCCCAGCGGCTTCAGTGATGGTGGGGGGTGAGGATTCAGGCGGCCAGGCGGGCGTTGCCATCACCATGACCGGCGAGACAGGAGACTTTGAGGGGGATCCGGTCCCGCCTTCACCGCCGGTCTGTCATGACCTTGTGGTTACGAGCACCGTTGGGGGCAATGTGACTGTTCCCGGTGAGGGGCTTTTTGGGTATGAGGAGGGGACTGTGGTCGACCTTGCGGCTGAGCCCGCCGAAGGGTTCAGGTTTCTGGAGTGGACTGGCGACGTGTCGACCGTTGTCGATGCTACGGTCACCGTAACCAGTATTGTGATGCATGGCGACTACGAGATCCAGGCTGTATTCGATTCAGTGATCGAACAACTGCCTTCACCCTGTCTGTGGCGGTGGATACTGGTCGGGGCATTGGCTTCCGGGCTATTAGTCTACTTCTTGTGGTGGACGAGACGCCGACGACGGGCCGACTCTGGATCGCAACTGTGATCGTGTGTAGATAGCAGTATGATAGCCAGTGTCTGCGTCAGTCGCCTATTGACTGCAATCGCCGGCCACTATCTTCCTGAGAGAGCCATCTTCTTGTCTTAGTATCAGCGCTCCTGTCCTATCTACGTCTACGGCCAGGCCAGCGACCTCGCCGTCTGCAGTTGCTATCCGCACATCGCGGTTCAGTGTGGCCGATAGATCCTTCCACTCTTGCAGCATACTCATGTCCGTCAACGAATCCGCGCGACGGTCGATCTCGAGTAGCAGCGCGCGCAGGAATTCTTGCCTGGATATATTCGTTCCCATGGCCTCGCTCAACGAAGTGGCGGTATGCGCGAACTCCGGAACATCTGTGTTGGCGTTTATCCCTATGCCGATGTTAATGAACTTGACTGTGTCTTCCCCGGACTCCATCTCGGCCAGGATGCCGCAGACCTTCTTGCCGTTGATCAAGACATCGTTCGGCCATTTCACGGCGGCCTTCAACCCGTACAGCTCCCTGATACCGGTTGCGACGGCGACTGATGCCATCAGGTTCGCCAGAGGGGCATGTGGTGGTGCGATCCCCGGTCGCAGAATCATCGTGAGGTAGATCCCTCCCCTTGGTGAGACCCACTCCCGGTTCAGCCTTCCCCGTCCCCGGGTCTGGGCCTCCGCAATGATGATCGTCCCATCGTCCACTCCTTCCCGTGCCAGATTCCTAGCGGGATCCATTGTGGAGCCGATCTCGGGGAAATAGTGAATCCTGTGTTCATGAAAGGGAAACTCGGAGGGTAGGAGTAGATCGGGAGATGAGGCCAGCCTGTAGCCTCTGCCGGACGAGTCTATCACGTAACCATGCCTTCGGAGGCTGCCAATATGCCGGGAGATGCAGGTTCGCGACACGTCGAGTTTTCTGCTGAGGGCCTCACCGGGCACATGGCCCCGCTCCTCGCGCAGGATTTGCAGTATCCTTCCTTTCATCACGCTGATCTCTGTGCATGAATGCTAGCGACTGAATCTTCGATTGTCAATCGTTCTGCCCGAGGCCGATCCGGCAAAAGCGCATTGTCTGCTGCTATGTCTTCCGCGGTGGGCGCGAGTACGCGAGCGAGCACATATTCGCTTTGCGGGCTCAGCCTGGGCGGGCTTTGTGATGGGCAGGCACTCCGGCATGTACACCGTTCATCCGGATGTCTGAGGATCGCGACTCACGATGACTATCGACAAAGAGAGCGAAAAAGGGTATCCTTTAGGGTCTGATGGATATCAAGTGGTTGGGGCATTCGTGCTTCTCCATTAAGGGGAAGGACATGATTGTCATTACGGATCCCTGTCATCCCGACACGGGCTGCCGTGTAGGCGAATCAGTTGCACATATTGTAACCGTCAGCCATCCCCATCCCGGCCACAGCTACACCGAAGCAATCGGCGGTTCTCCCCGACTGATCAAGAGCCCGGGCGAGTATGAAATCGGCGGCACATTCATCACAGGAGTAGCTGTCTTCCATGATGGCAACAAGGGAGCAACACTGGGCAGGAACACCATCTATGTCATAGAGATGGATGACGTAACGTTATGTCATCTGGGTGACCTGGGGCATCCCCTTGGACCGCAGTCTATCGAGGAGATAGGCGATATCGATGTGCTGTTCGTGCCAGTAGGAGAAGGGTCTACTGTTTCCGTGGAGGCGGCTGTGGAGATAGTGAGGCAACTGGGGCCTTGTGTGGTAGTTCCCATGCACTACAAGACCGAAGGGTCGACTCGCGACCTTACTTCAGTGGACAAGTTCCTGGAGAAGATGAGGGTCAAGGAAGTTGAGGAAAGGCCCGGTCTTTCTGTTACCTCGTCGACCCTTCCCGCCGGAACACAGGTCGTAGTGCTCGCACCCGCGTGACACCTGCCGACCGATCACAGACAGTGTTCCTCGACGTCATGACAGGTATTTCTGCAGATGCTGCTCTTCCCTTGTCCTCATCTCGGCTTCTTCGTCCGAGCCTTCATGGTCGTAGCCCAGCAGGTGCAGCACACCGTGGATGACAAGCACGGTCAGCTCCGTTTTCGTTGAATGCCCCTGTTCTCTGGCCTGCTCCTCGGCTATGGGGCAGGATATGACCACCTCTCCCGGGCGGGCTACTCCGTCCGGCGGGTGGGCGAAGACCTGGTTGTCTCCCTCCCTCGGGAGCATATGGAAGGCAAGAACATCGGTGGGCTCGTCCAGCCCCCGGTAGTCCCGGTTGAGTTCCCTGACCGTATCGGAATCGGTGAAGACGACACCCACCTGGTAGGGCGGGGCTACACCCTCCGCCTTGAGGACGGACTGAACCAGCTTCCGTATCCGCTCCTCGTCCACCATCTCGCGGAACTCATCGTCGACCGAAATCGCAACTTCTTCCTGCATGGCCTGGTTCACCTCGGAACAGCGAAGGAATCATAACAGGCTATTCAACTAGTTTCAACGAATGTAGTAGAATTGACCGGGATGACTGTAACGCCTCTCAGGAAGCAGTATCTCAAGGTCAAGCAGAGGTATCCGGATGCCATTGTCTTCTTCCGCCTTGGTGACTTCTACGAGACCTTCGATGATGACGCCAGGGTCGCCTCGCAGGAACTGGACCTCGTATTGACATCCCGCGAGATGGGTAAGGGACAGAGGGTGCCGATGGCAGGCATTCCGCATCATGCACTGGACAACTACCTGGCCAAGCTCATCAACCGCGGTCAGAAGGTCGCAATCTGCGAGCAACTGAGTCCCCCGGGCAAGGGACTGGTGGAGAGGGATGTTGTACGTGTGGTAACGCCGGGCACGGTGGTTGAGCCCAACCTCCTGGACGGCAAGCGCAACAACTACCTTGCCAGCCTGGTCATTGATGGCGGCCGTGCAGGGATCGCCTACGTTGATATAACGACCGGGGAATTCGCCACGACCCAGTTATCGGCTGAAGGCGTCATGCCGGAACTGGAGAGACTTCAGCCCAGCGAGATCCTTATACCTGAAGACGGTGGCGAGAATGCACAAGTGCCGTGCACCACGAGCCGCCTGGATGGATACTGGTTTGACCTGGAGATAGCCCGGGAGACCCTGCAGGAGCACTTCGCGGTAGCCAGCCTTGAGGGCTATGGCTGCAGCGGCCTACCCCTGGCGGTACAGGCTGG
>JAWOGR010000030.1:0-6397 GCA_046496625.1 Dehalococcoidia bacterium
GGCGATCGACGCCGTAGGGATCAGGAGAAGGCTCGATTCTTCCTCCAGCCAGCCAAACACGCCAATGGTCAGAAACTGAACCGGCCCTATGTTACTGTAACATTTTGGTCGGTCGGGGTTGCAAATAGAAGAGAGACCCCACAGAATTTCGAGATGGCTGGAAAGTCAATCTTTAGATTAAGGAGGTCTCTCGATGGAAAGCATAGAGCAGTTAGCAGTAAAACTCAAGGCGGATGTGGGGAGGTGGGAGGAGGAAGTGTTCAGGTGGACATGTAGTTTGGCTCAGGAAGTGGCGAAGGCATTGCTGGAAAGCATAGATGAGGATCTGATGAGGCAGAAGGATGAGGATCTTAAGGTAGAAGCCCTGAAGCCGCACCGCATAGTCACCGTCTTTGGAGATGTGTGGATCAAGCGAAGGATGTATCGAGATAGTAATGGCAAGTACCGTTTCCTTCTAGATGAGAAGATGGGGCTGGACAAGGGTTGCCAGGTGAGCCCTAAGGTAAAAGAGCTAGCCACTTTTCTCTCCAGCCACTTCCCCTTCCAGAGGACAGAGGAAATCCTAAGGTCCATACTTCCCACAGGTATCTCTCACACCTCGATCCACCGCCTTGTGGCGAGGGTTACCGATCCCTATCTTGAGGCAGAGGAAAAGGAGCTAGAAGAGGTATTTAGAGATGGGGTTATCCCGGCAAGCGAACGCAGAGTAGTTCCCCATCTCTTTCTTGAAGCTGATGGCACAAGCGTTGCCCTGCAGAGAGAAGAGGCCAGACGGGCTGAGGTGAAAGTTGGGGTTGCCTACGAGGGTTGGCAGGGAGTAAGCAAAGACCGTCATCGGGTCACCATGAAGACGGTCTACAGTGGCATTATGAACGGGGATCGCTTCTGGGAAGGCTTCTCACTCACACTGGCCAAGAAGTATGACCTGTCTCAGGTGGGCAGGGTGATAGTAGGTGGTGATGGTGCCTCCTGGGTAAAGAACGGTGCCGAGTTTCTCGGTGGTATCTACCAGTTAGACAGGTTTCATCTCAAAAGGGCTCTTAACCAGACACTGGATAACGGGCTTGCCCTGGAGGTATATCAGGCCTGCGTCAAAGGTGACATTGATAAGGTTGATAAACTGCTAACCCAAGCACAACAGAGGGCAACTGCTGACGGGGCCAAAGAAGTTGCCCGGCTAAGGGGTTACCTGATGGGAAACTCCTTCGGTCTGAGGGACTATCGCCTGGAGGTAGGCGGTGATGGTCTTCGAGGTCTGGGGACAATAGAAAGCAATGTCGACAAATTAGTGGCCAATCGGATGAAGAAGAGGGGCATGAGCTGGACGATCAAAGGCGCTCACAGGATGACCCGGCTGGTGAACTTGAGAGAGATGGGAGAGCTTCACTCCTGGATAACTCGCAAAGACAAGCAGGGGGCTAACAAGACACCCCGACAAGGTCGGCAAACCAGCAAGCCAGAACCGAAAGCAGGGACTGCAGAAGAAGTCTGGCTGGAGGCTGGTCTGCCATCTCTATCGGGACCACACCAGAATCGTCCCTGGGCGCAAGTACTGCGGGCATTGATCCACGGAACTGGAGGCATAAACTGATGGCCATCCAGGATTCTCACCGACCAAAAGTTGACAGTTACAACGCCCGCCGGACACTTGACAACGGGAGTCGGGCTTCATATAATGGACTAGAATTCGGGTTTGCCTCGCGTTCCAGGTTCAGTCTACAAGATTTGGCTTTCTCTGCACTCTTGTTTGTATAAGCAGTGAGCAAGTATATTTTCATAACTGGCGGCGTAGTTAGTTCCGTAGGCAAAGGCATATCCGTAGCTTCCATAGGAAGAATACTCAAGAGCCGCGGTGCTACAGTCTCTGTACAGAAGCTTGACCCGTACCTGAATGTCGACCCCGGGACCATGTCCCCGTACCAGCACGGTGAGGTGTTCGTTACCAGGGACGGTGCCGAGACAGATCTGGATTTGGGGCATTACGAGAGGTTCATCGGAGTGGAGCTGACCCAGGCCTCCAATGTTACATCGGGTCAGGTGTACACCTCAGTCATTGCACAGGAGAGGCGGGGAGATTTCCTTGGCGGCACGATCCAGGTTGTTCCCCACGTGACCAACGAGATAAAGCGGCGGATAAGAGAGGTGGCAGAGCTCTCGAAGTCCGAACTTATGCTTGTGGAGGTCGGCGGTACAGTAGGCGACATTGAAGGGCAGCCCTTTCTTGAAGCCATCAGGCAGATGAGAAAGGATGAGGGCAGGGAAAACGTGCTGTATGTACACGTCACCTTCTTACCGCACATTGCAGCGACGGATGAACTGAAGACGAAACCTACACAACATAGTGTCAACGAACTGAGGAGGATCGGGATTCAGCCCGACATCATCCTGTGCCGGAGCGACAAAGAAGTACCCGAAGCGATCAGGGACAAGATAGCGCTGTTCTGCGACGTGGACAAAGAGGCAGTGATCTCACTCGTTACCAGCGAGACCATCTATGAGGTGCCGCTACTGCTTGAGGATGCGGGTCTAGGAGACACAATAGCGCGCCTGCTAGGGTTGAGAGCAGAGAAGAGCGATCTGGAGGAGTGGCGAAAGATGGTAGCCCGACTGAAGGAGCCAAAGGAGGTCATAACCATCGGTTTGATAGGCAAGTATGTGGAACTTCGTGATGCCTACTACTCGGTGCGTGAAGCACTATGTCATGCAGCACTGGCCCACGATCGTGAGGTGAAGATAGAGTGGCTGGACTCGGAGGAGCTTGACGGTACTGCCGACGAGAGGCTGGCCCATATTCAGGGCATAGTTGTTCCCGGCGGCTTCGGCTGTCGTGGAGTTGAGGGCATGATAAAGGCCGCCAGATTTGCCAGAGAAAGAGAAGTGCCCTATTTCGGCCTTTGCCTGGGAATGCAGACCATGATCATAGAATTCGGCCGCCACGTCTTCGGCACGGACAGCGTGAACTCCACTGAGTTTGATACCGGCAGTGCCTACCCCGTGATCGACCTCTCGCTGGAGCAGCGCGGACTAGAGCAAAAGGGAGGAACCATGAGGCTGGGGACCTATCCCTGCCACCTGGTACCGGGCACAAGAGCAGCAGACATATACGGTAGCGAGATTGCCTGCGAGAGGCATCGGCACCGTTACGAGTTTAACAACCAGTTCCGGCATCCGCTGGAAGAGGCGGGTCTTGTCGCCTCCGGGCTCTCCCCGGACGGCAAACTCGTGGAGATAACTGAACTGCGCGATCACCCCTGGATGGTTGCCTGCCAGTTTCACCCCGAGTTCAGGTCTCGCCCCGACTCTCCCCATCCGCTGTTCATGGGTTTCATCGGAGCCGCAAAGGAAACGCTTGTTGAGGGAGCACAGACAACACTACCACTGAATTAATCAGATGAAGCTATTCTTAGACACCGCCAACATCGAGCACATTCGCCATGGGGTAAGGATGGGAGCTGTCGCAGGAGTGACTACCAATCCGACCATAGTGTCGCGAGAGGGTCCGGTCGACTATCAGAAACTTGTGAAGGAGATCTGTTCTATTGTCCCCGGCCCGGTTTCCACGGAGGTGCTGAGTCAGGATGCCGCGGGAATGGTAGCCGAGGCCAGAGAGATGGCCAGGTGGGCGGAGAACATCGTGATCAAGATACCCGCCAGCCTTGAAGGGCTGGAGGCCACATCGGTGCTGGCCAGCGAGAACATAAAGGTGAACTTCACACTATGCTTCACGCTGAACCAGGCCGTGCTCGGCGCAGCGGCGGGAGCAGCATATATCAGCCCCTTTGTGGGCAGACTGGACGACATCGGCGAGGACGGGATGGAGGTGGTCGCAGATATTGTCGATTATCTCGACTGCTTTCAGCTCCGCACTCAGGTCATCGCAGCCAGCATCAGGCATCCGCAACACTGCCTGATGGCAGCGAGAGCCGGTGCGCATATCGCGACAGTGCCCTATGAGGTGTTACTGGCAATGATACGGCATCCTCTCACCGATAGCGGCATCGAGCGTTTCAGAGATGATTGGAAGAGGGTGATGGCGAGAGAGGGATTGCTGTAGACAACCCCATGCCTGCTACAACCATGACTTCACAGACCGAACGCATTTAGAAAGAGGTTACTATGTCAACCATGGCCGAACTGGAAAGCAAGACACGCGACGAACTGGAGGTGATAGCCAAAGAGTCAGGCATCGCTGGCTACTCCGCCCTGAAGAAGGCGGAACTTGTGCAGCGCATCCTGCAGGCGAACGCACAGGAACAGGGCAATGTGTTCGTCACCGGCGTTCTGGAGGTGATAAGCGAGGGCTACGGTTTCCTGCGACAGGACACGTTCCGTCGGGGCGCCAACGATGTCTATGTATCGAACTCGCAGATTCGCCGTTTCAACCTGAGAGATGGCGATGCTGTCTCCGGCCAGGCCAGACCGCCCAAGGAAAGCGAGAAGTACTACGGCCTGCTTCGAGTTGAAAGCATAAACGGACTCGACCCTGAAATGGCTAGAACGCGCCGCAACTTCGGTTCGCTCACACCCACCTTTCCCGACAAGATGATAGACCTGGAAACTACGCAGAACGAGTTGTCGACCCGTCTGATCAACCTCGTGACCCCCATAGGTCGGGGGCAGAGAGGACTGATTGTGTCACCACCCAAGGCGGGCAAGACTGTACTGCTTCAGAGGATCGCCAACGCCATCAGCACCAACTACAGTGACATACACCTTATGGTCTGCCTTATTGGGGAGAGACCTGAAGAAGTCACCGACATGAAGAGGTCGGTCAATGCCGAAGTCATTGCCGCCACCTTCGACGAGCCGGTAGAGAGTCAGACTCGCGTAGCAGAACTCGCTCTGGAGAGAGCCAAGAGGCTGCTGGAGATGGGCAAAGATGTAGTGATCCTGCTGGACGGGATAACCAGGCTGACCAGAGCATACAACCTCGCTTTGCCCCCAAGCGGACGCACCCTGTCTGGAGGCATCGATTCCACTGCACTGCATCCCCCGAAGCGTTTCTTCGGCACCGCGCGCAACACCGACGAAGGAGGCAGCATAACCATAATCGCTACTTGCCTCGTAGACACCGGCAGTCGCATGGATGAGTTGATATACGAGGAGTTCAAGGGCACGGGCAACATGGAGCTCCACCTCGACAGAAGGCTGGCTGAGCGAAGGATCTTCCCGGCCATAGATATCATGCCCAGTAGCACGAGGAGAGAGGAGATTCTGCTCGATGAGAATACCCTCAAGCAAGTGTGGTTGCTCCGCCGCGTCATCAGCATGATAGACAGTGATTCGCCTAACCACGGTGAGGCCACACATAGGATACTCGAGAGATTGGCCAAGACGAAGAACAACGCCGAATTCCTGGCCACGCTATCGAAGGATATCTAGCACCTATCCCGATCTTTGCTGTAGCACCGAGACAAGTGACCAGACGAACCAATCCGAGCTGGGCAGACAGATTCAGACTGAGGATAAGAAGGGCCCTCGGTATGAATGTCTACCTCTGCGACAGCTGCAAGTGGAACTGGCGAACCGCCTGTCACAGCCCCGAGCGCCCCAATGCCACTTGGTGCCCCGAATACACCAGGAAGGGCCAGTAGCTCACGACGCTTGACACAGCAGGCGCATAGTAGGATATAATCATGCCTGCATGTGAGAATCCCGGGTAGATAGGATTGCTACATGTGCGCAGTCATCTCTAGTCGGAGTCCCTATCAGATATATGGCTGTATCGCCCGCAGAGTATGGTTTTCCTGGCCACCACGGCAGTTGCCCGGTTGACCAATTCCAACTCCATTGTCAGCAGCCATCCTCCCTCTCCCTGAAGAACTCCGATGCTCAGGATCAGGGCCACATTCTGAACGTTGACCACATGCTTGCCTCACATCTGGCCCTTCACCCGCACGTATGAGATCGCAACACGAATAGACATGTCAGAGGTTATACTCAAGAAGAAGAGCTCACCTTACGGTGTGAATGTGCCGGAGCGTAAGCTTACAGCCGGAAAGCCCATCGAGCGGGCACCCTTACCGGATAAAGCCATCATCTCGCTCCAGCAGAACCTGGGAGCTCCGTGCCAATCCCTGGTCAAGAGAGGAGACGGTGTCCTGACCGGTCAGAAGATCGGGGATTCAGACAAGTTCGTTAGCGCCCCCGTTCACGCTACCATATCCGGCGAGATCACGGGCACCACGATGGTGATCAACCCTCCGACGTCCCAGCCGGTTGAGGCCCTGATAGTAACCTCCGACGGAAGAGATGAGTGGGTGGAGTTGCAGCCGACCGAAAGACCCGAAGATCTCTCACCAGAGCAGATTCTGAGCAGGATAAGAGAGGCAGGCATAGTCGGACTGGGAGGGGCCGCCTTCCCCTCACACATAAAGCTGTCACCTCCCAAAGACTC
>JAWOGR010000059.1:0-15515 GCA_046496625.1 Dehalococcoidia bacterium
GCTCCCGGGTCACCTTCATCGGCGTTGCAGACAACATACTTTGGCTTGCCAGGCGCCTGGTAACAAAACTCCCACTTTCGGCCGGTGGGAAAGCCGGCACCACCGAGTCCCCTTAATCCGGAACTCTTCACCTCTCCAATAATCTGCTCGGGGCTAAGCTCCAGAAGAGCCTTGCGTAACGCCTGGTAGCCATCAACGGCAAGATAGTCATCGATGCTCTCCGGGTTGATCTTGCCGCAGTTCTTGAGCACGGTGCGCTGTTGCTTACTATAGAACGGGATGTCATGGTAGTGAGTTATGGCCTCACCGGTGACCGGGTCGCGGTACAGAAGCCTCTCTATGATGTTTCCGTCGGGCAAAAGTGACCCTGCGATCTCCGGTGCATCGTCCGGTTGAACCCTTGTGTAGAAGATGCCCTGCGGCTCGATAACAACAAGCGGGCCCTGCTGGCAGAAGCCGTGACACCCGGTGTGCTTCAACTCAACGCTGCTCCCCAGACCCAGTTTGCCTATCTCCCGCTCCAATGCAGAGTAGATCTGTTCTCCGCCCGCTGAGACGCAGCCGGTTCCCAGGCAGATAAGCACAGAGAATCGTCTATTGGACATCCTGCCCTCCTCCGTCTGTCTCTGAACCCGCGAAGAGCTTTCTTGCCTTCTCCGGAGTCAGTCGCCCATGTACATCCTCATTGACCTTCAAACAGGGAGCCAGCGCGCAGCAACCGATACACGCTACTGTTTCCAGGGAGTATTCCATGTCCGGGGTGGTTTCTCCTTCATTTATCCCCAGTTGCCTTTGCAGTTCCTCAACGATTGCCGTAGCATTCTGTACATGGCAGGCAGTACCCCGGCAAATGGTGATCTGATTTCTCCCCGGCGGACTGAACCGAAACTGGTTGTAGAATGATGCCACGCCAAAAACGTTGCTTTCGGCCACTCTGCAAAACTCGGCGACCCTGTGCATAGCCTCTTCGGGGAGATAACCTAACTCCGCCTGGACCGTCTGTAGAATCGGTACCAACTCCCCCTGGGTTCCCTTGTAGGAGGACAATATCTCCGACAGCGAGTGTTCCATACTATTCCCCCTTGTTCACTAAGCTTCTGTGACATGCCCTATCGAGCATTTCTGCTGCGTATTTGTCGGCCATTCCGCTTGCCGTATTGCCCCGTCCTCCATACCTGGCTGGCCTGAGTGCCTTCCGTTGACACTCAGCGTGGTCATGTCCTCTTGAGCCATCGCTTGTTCTTCTCGCAGCCAATGCCGGCTGCGTTAGCCTCCGTGCATCCGGGTGAAGCGAATGATCCAAACAACGCGTCTTGACGTAGATGCCTTCAACAGTATCCAACCGGTCAATCCCGTGTTGTTCCGAAGCTGGACTATACCATGAATAGGAACACTTAGGCAACATGCCACAATCAGGCCGGTCAAGCTGGATTCTGTTCGGACTGAAGGCTGCCATCCTATGTCGGCCACGCTAGTGCTTCTCTTCTCGTCGCCGGAGACCGGGCCCACCGCTAAGCGCGGACGTAGTCGGCCACCCCTCAAAAGCGGTTGCGTATCTTCGGTAACCAGATTATAATTTGAGGCTATGCAGATCAGAAACATCGTCTTGATATCTCACCAGGGGGCCGGTAAGACATCTCTTGCTGAATCTATGCTCTTCACCGCGGGCGCGGTCCAGCGTTTGGGCAGCGTTGACGACGGCACCTCTACCTCGGATTATGACCCGCTTGAGGTGGAACGCCAGATGGGCATCAACCTCTCACTGCTCTCGTTCGAGTGGAACAAGACGAAACTGAATCTCATCGACGCCCCCGGCTACGCCGATTTTGTCGGCGAAGTGCGCTCCGGACTGAGGGTCACCGAAGGAGCAGTGGTTGTTGTGTGTGCCGCTTCGGGTGTGGAGGTCGGCACAGAACAGATGTGGGGAGACGCGGACAAAGTGGCCCTGCCGCGACTGGTGTATGTCAACAAGATGGACCGCGATAACGCCGACTTCTTCTCTACTGTAGAAGGGATCCAGTCCAAGCTGTCTTCGAGGTGCCTGCCGGTTCAATTGCCAATAGGTTCGCAGAGCGACTTTCAGGGAATCGTGGATCTCATAGACATGAAGGCCTACATCGGGAAGGGCATGGAGGAAGCGGAGGTCCCCGCTGAACTCAAGGAGCAGGCAGAGACCAGTCGTGACAAACTGGTAGAATCTGCAGTCGAGATCGACGACGAGCTTATCGGCAAGTACCTGGAAGGTGAGTCCATAAGCAATGAAGAGATCTTTTCCGCGATAAGGAAGTCCACTGCGGCGGGTAAGCTGGTGCCCGTTCTGGTTGGCTCTGCCATGCAGGGCATCGGCACCCGGCCTCTTCTTGACGGTATCTGTAGCTACCTGCCGGCGCCCAATGAAAGGGGAGCCGCTACGGCTAAGAATGCTGACTCCGGTGACCAGGAGGAGATCAAGCCCGATCCCGAGTCGCCCTTTGCCGGCTTCGTCTTCAAGACCAGCGCGGATCCCTACGTCGGTAAGCTCAGCTATTTCAGGATCTACTCAGGAGTCGTCGCCAGCAACTCCCAGGTCTGGAACGCCA
Organism: Dehalococcoidia bacterium; assembly: GCA_046496625.1. Classification (GTDB taxonomy): domain Bacteria; phylum Chloroflexota; class Dehalococcoidia; order GIF9; family AB-539-J10; genus RBG-13-51-36. The sequence continues at coordinate 2,580 of JAWOGR010000059.1, forward strand.
ACAAGAACAGCATGGAACGAGTGGGGCAGATCTTCACCACGATGGGAAAGAGCCAGCAGCAACTACCTCAGGTTGCTGCCGGTGATATCGGCGTGGTCGCGAGGTTGAGCGTTACCACCACAGGGGATACCCTGTGCGCCCGTGAGCATCCCGTTATCCTGGAAGGCATTGACTTCCCCCATGCTAGTTTCAGTATGTCCATTCAGCCTGAGACAAAGACGGACCTGGACAAGATGAGCACCGCCCTGCCCAGGATCTGTGAGGAGGATCCTTCTCTGCAGACGAGTCGCGAGCATGACACCGGCGAATTCCTCATCTCCGGGATTGGTGACACCCACCTGGAGATAGTGAGGGAGAAGATGCGACGCAAATTCGGGGTAGCGGTGAGACTGGACACGCCGAAGGTCCCCTACAAAGAGACCATCACCGTGCCGACAAAGGCCGAGCACAAGCATAAGAAGCAATCCGGGGGACACGGTCAATACGGCCACGTCATGTTTGAGTTAGAGCCCTTGGAGCGGGGCGGAGGCTTTGAGTTTGCTGAGAAGATCGTCGGGGGGAAAATACCCCAGAACTATATTCCCTCCGTGGAAAAGGGGGTCAAAGAGGCAAGACAGTGGGGCGTTCTGGGCGGTTATCCCGTAGTGGACGTGAAGGTGACGCTCTATGACGGCAGCGTCCATCCAGTAGATTCTTCGGACATGGCTTTCAAGATTGCCGCAGCACAGGCCCTGAAAAAGGGGTTGTCCCAGGGACAGCCGGTACTGATCGAGCCCATAATGAAGCTCAAGATAACCGTGCCTGAAGCATATACCGGCGACATCATGAGCGACCTCAATACCAAGAGGGGACGGGTGCTCGGCATGAATCCCGCCGGCGGCTTCAATGTCATCGACGCCCAGGCACCGTATTCCGAGTTGGTTCGCTACGCCATAGACCTGAGGTCCATGACGCAGGCCCGCGGGGAATTCATAATGGAGTTCGACCACTATGAAGAGGTGCCGGCCCATCTCGCCCAGAAAGTCATCGACGAGTTGAAGAGGGCGACCAATGGTGACTGAATCCACCCCCTAGATCCCGGCGCAGCAGGCTGACTACTCTTCCTTTCTCTTGAGCGTTGGGAAGAACATCCCCACTCTCTCCTTGTATGTCCGGTATTCCTCCCCGAACTCCTTCTCCAGTATATACGTCTCTTCGATGGACGCCTGGGCCAGGGTAAGCAAGGCGAAGAGCGGCAGCAGACAGAGGCAGTGGAGCGCTCCCCAGATGAGAAACCATCCGGCTAGCATCAGCAGCCCGCCTACGTACTGAGGATGTCTGACTATCCCGTAGGGCCCGGTTTCGACAATCGTCGTCACCTTGTCCAGAGTGGTGGTCGTTCTTCTCCTCAGTAGATACATCATCGGGTATACCCGGGCCACCACACCCAGAGCTGCCAGAGGAATGCCAATCGCGTAGTTCAGGATTGCGCTATGAAGAACCGGTTGCTCGAAGAAGGGTAGGGCAAAGGCAAACAAGCCGACGATTGCGCCGGCCGCGGCGGCTCCTGCGCGCGCGACTCTGTTGTCCAATCCGCCCGTCTTTGCCACGAGCCAGGAAGCCAGGACGAAGGCTGCGATGGCAAGCGGGAACAGCGTCCAAACTGCCGGACAATCAATCATGACTTACCTCCAATCGCTAGCAGGCATTTGCCAACTGTCCTGCATTGCATCACATACTTTCGCAAGCGGCACTGCCCGGGGCCTCCACTGTTCCCTGGGGAGGCGGCCATCAGTGGTCCCGTCTGGCTTCCAGTTGATTGTGCATTTCCGCGCACCTCTTGAGCCAGAGCCTTTCATACTCGGCCGGCGACACAATCCTGTTCTGCAGGTCAGCTATGGTATGGATTCCTTCCGTCTCACACCAATCCACGCAGACCTCGTATGCCTCCCAGTCCATGTCATCCTCGTCCCGGAAGACCCTGACCTCAGACAGTCCACTCATGAACGCTGCCAGGGCTCTCGTATGACCGTCTGTGAAGACCGTCTTGCCACGGAGCTCCTTCACGGGGACAGGAGGAAGCGAACCGGGTGTTATGGGCGAGAAATCCTCCATCACCTGAGACAGCTTCTCGGAACTGATGAACAACTGACTCGGCTGGATCTCAGCCAGCTTCATCATGAATATGCCGGTCATCGCCACCTCATCTGCAGCACTCGATCGTGCTGCTGTACTAGGTGAGATTCTAACAACATAAATGAGCCTTGACCACCTGAGTCTGCGGCGATTCGGCAAGGGTGCGCCCTGGAGTACGGACATGTCGTAGCCGGCGGCTCTATGAGCCGTTACCGCTGGCCGTGATAACAGTGGTAGGCAGCCTGTTAACCGGATGGGGGTAGACATGGACTTCGGCACCGTAGACCTCTTTGATGGTCGCAGCCGTAAGAATGTCGGATGGTGTCCCTTCGGCATACACTCTCCCCCCGTTGAGCATGATCATCCAGTCGCAGTACTGGGCAGCTAAGTTCAGATCATGCAGGGCGATGATGACGGTAAGACCCCGATCGAGGCAAAGGCTCTTCACAAGATTGAGTATTTCAACCTGATGGTTTATGTCCAGATTCGCAGTTGGCTCGTCGAGGAGAATGCCCTTAGGCTGCTGAGTCAGTGCGCGGGCGATGACGATCCTCTGTCTCTCTCCGCCGGACAGTTCACCCACCCTGCGTTGAGCAAATCCTTCTGTATGTGTTGCCTCCATCGCCTGCCAGGCGATCGCGAGATCCTCCTTCCCTTCGTAGCGGAGCAGGCCCAGGTGCGGTGTTCGTCCCATGAGCACAACTTCGAACGAAGTGAATGCTGCCGGCAATACCGGCGTCTGCGGTACAGTGGCAACAAGACGAGCCAGTTCTTCCTGCCTGATGGTCATTATGTCGCGATCATCTATCCTGATACGCCCGGAGGACAGATCCACTACCCGGGTCATGCCCTTGATAAGCGTTGACTTCCCCGAGCCGTTGGGGCCGACGAGCGCCAGCATCCGGCCGGGCAGGGCTTTCATGCTTACGTCCTGCACGACGCTCCGGCCGTTGTATCCCAGACTGACACTGTGTAATTCAATCATGGCCTGCCTCACTCTAGAAGAACGCTAGCCCCTTCCTTCTTCTCAACAGATATAGGAAGAATGGCGCACCACACAGCGCGGTTATTATCCCCACCGGAATCTCGGTAGGAGGGATGACGGCCCGGGCCAGAGTATCGGCCACGACAAGAAATATAGCACCGACCAATGTCGACAACGGCAGCAGGAACCGGTGGTCGGGCCCCCAGATGAGCCGTACTGCGTGAGGCACGATTATGCCCACGAAACCGATCAATCCGGTAAAGCAGATGGCTGCCGAGGTGATGAAAGTCGCGGCCACGAGCAGGATGATCTTCACCCTCTCCACGTCGATGCCCAGTTGTTGAGCCTGTTCTTCGTCAAGCTGCATTACGTTGAGCGGCCGGGCGTGAAGCCAGATGACGGCCAGCCCCACCAGTACAGAGGGAAGCACCACCCATACCTCTGGCCATTTCGTTAGGTAGAGTCCCCCCAGCAACCAGAAGACAACGCCTCGCAGCTGTGTACCGGCAACGGTCATGAGATACGAGGTGATGGAAGACAGCAGGGCGCTCAGGGCGACTCCGGCCAGGATAAGCGTGGTGGCCGGCATGGTCTTGCCCACGCGACCGAGAAGATAGACCACCGTAACGGCGCCTATGGCGCCGATGAAGGCGAATATAGGCACAGCCCCGAAAGCCATCCAGGCCAGTGTGAAAGGAGTAAGCATGGCGATGGTGGCGCCCAGTCCGGCCCCCGAAGACACACCCAGAAGATAGGGATCGGCCAGGGGATTGCGGAACAGCCCCTGGTAGGTGGCTCCCGCCACCGCCAGCGCCGCCCCCACCAGTCCGGCCAGCAGCACGCGCGGTAGCCTGACGTCCAGGATTATCGTCCTCAGGATGTCCAGGCTGAGCGGGGCTCCGTAGACGTCGGGAGAATGAACCGTGATATCGACGAAGGGCAGTTGCGACAGCAGCACCTGGAAAGTAGTCGTAAAGGGTATCGGGACGCTTCCCAGGGTGGTGGCGAACACGATCACGAGGAGAAGCAATACGGCCAGGCCGAGCAGCGAGTACGCCATCCTTCGCGGACGAATAGCGTAAGGAATCGCCGGCTCGCTGAATGCCTCGGATGCAGTACGTGCCATCGTCAGAGTGGTATCAGTACTCGATGCCTTCTCTGCTCTTAATGCCCTGGCTATATGGATGTCTCACCTCCCTGACCTCGCTCACCAGGTCGGCCTTCTCCATAATTCCTTCGGGTATCCCTCGACCTGTTAGGACCAGCTCCAGGGTCTCCGGCTTTCCGGCCAGGAGAGAAAGGACATCCTCTTCTTTGAGAAAGCCGTCGCGCAGGGCGATGTTTATCTCGTCCAGGACGAGCATGTCCCAGGAATCGTCCTGAAGAAGCCCCCTGATGAACTCCAGTCCCCGGGCACACTCCTCGCGTACATCATCATGGTTCAGGTCCTTGTAGAAGTGGGGGTGCTTTCTGGCGAAAAGAAAGGTCTGGATACCCAGTTTCTCCATGGACCCGTACTCTCCGTAGCCAAATACATCGGGGTCCTTGAAGAAGGAAATGAAGCCTACCTTGTGACCGTGCCCGGCGGCACGGACTGCCTGGCCGATGGCAGCGGTGGACTTCCCTTTACCATTACCGGTGTAGACCTGGACTAAGCCTTTCTTCTTCACATGACACCTCTACTTCTCTGTGATGAGGACAGAGCCTCTGTCTAGTCGCCATCAGGCTCATCGAATATGGCGGGGTGGATGAAATGGGCGAACCACTCCAGGCCCTGGACAATCCTGGGGGCGGGGCGCTGAACCAGGTCATCATCAACTGCATAGATTCTACCCGTTGCGGTTGCGTTAACGCCCACAAGCTCGGTTGCATTAAGCGCCCAGTCATAGGACCACACGCTGGTGATAATCACCTCGGGATCGCGTGCCAGCACCTCTTCAATCGAGACTATCGGATAACCCGTGAGATCCGCGAAGATATTCTCTCCACCTGCCTTTTCAATCAGCTCGTGGATGAACGTATCCGCTCCGACTGTGAACAAAGGATCATGCCAGATGACATAGAAGGTCTTCGGTCTGTGCTCCAGTTGTTCCGTCTCGCCTACTATCGCCTGAATCATGGCAGCCATGTCTGAGGTGAGGGCATCGGCCTCCGCCTGTTCGCCTGTTATGTTACCCACCGTCCTGATATCATCGAGCAAGTCGTTCAGATCGGTGGACAGGATGCCGAATACGGTGAGCTCCAGGTCTTCCAGGATGTCGATGGTCTCAACAGGGAGGCCATGGGCAGCCAGTATCAGGTCGGGAGAGAGGGCAAGAACCGTCTCGATATCCGGTGCGTCGTATGCCCCCACCTTATCCTTGTCGAGCGCTTCCGGCGGGTAGTTGCACCAGTCCGTAACTCCCACCACGTTATCTCCAAGGCCCAGGGCGAAAAGGATTTCGGTATTGGAGGGAGACAGGGAGATGATCCTCTCCGGTATTCCTTCGATGGTGACAGTTCGCCCGAGGTCATCGACGAAATGCCGGGTATCCGGCGGTGTTTGATCCGCAGGCTGGCATGCCGTCAAGACCAAGGCAAGAACAATCGCCGTGCTCAGTGCAGGCAGGAACCGCCTGCTACCACCGGAAGATATTCGTCCAAATAGCCTTCGTAAGTAGGTCAACATCGCCTCCTGTTATACAACTAAACTTCAGTTCATGCAACTACCATTGATTTAGCCATGCCGCAGAGTCAGGCGACATGTGTGCCCCACACTTGCCTCCTTTCACGCAAGTCCACTTTCTCTGATGCAACTGTAGTTGATTAAGCAGCATTATAGAACGCCCTGGAATAGACTGTCAAGGGTTGGCATGGCCAGTGATGGCAAGAACCCGTCTTAACAGACGGGCAGAGATTCGGGCCCTAATGGGCGGAGACCGCGGCTGACACTAGTAATGCCCGAGCAGGCCGCGGTCGCGGGCGATGTTCTCGAAGAACTTGAAGGCCAGAAAACCCAACCCGAAGTAGACCGCCGAGTTACCGATCAAGAACAGCACATCCCCGGGAGGAAGCTGCAACAAAGACTGCTCACCGATCATAACCTGCCCGATCAGCCGGGTTCCCAGGGATAGCGGTAGAAATCTCATGAAGGGCGACCACCCGAAGGGAGCAGCGATGAATATCACTATCACGAACTGCAGGATCTGGAGAGCCGATTGCACCCTCTTGAACACCAGGGCCAGCCCGCCCATGAAGAAGCCTATTCCGTAGGCACCGGCCACGGTCAACAGAACCAACGGTATCAGGCTGAAGACGTCGAGGTTGAGCCACTTGCCGGTGGTAGCCATCATCAGAAATAACACGATCAACACCATGAAGACATTCACGATGAAGTGGGCCGCCACGCGGAATATGGTAACCCAGCCAAAGCCGAGCGGACTCATATACAACTGCTCGAGCGTCCCCTGCTGCGCTTCCTCTATCAAGCCCCAGGACAGCGTTCCGTAGGCAATCAGGGCGAACGTCCAGACCATGAACCCGACCACAATTCCCTCCAGCGTTTCACCGGTGTCGGCCGGTGTGCCACCCATCAGAGCCAGCGCCCCGTAGAAGATGAGCAGGAAGATCAGGAACATGGTGACGATCATTGAGATGGTGTCGAAGTAGTAACGCTTGAGGTAGATGTACCTCATCTTCAGTTGCGAGTTGAACAGCGCGAGATATCTCATTTGATCTGTCCCCTAACGATTGCCAGGAAGATCTCCTCGAGATCGGGCTCCTTATGGCCGATGGACTTGACCTGTGTGTTCCCGGCCTTGAGAATGTCCAGCACCTCGTAGAGCTCTGCCCCGTCTACTAGATCGGCATCGATGTAGGTGCGATGATCGGTAGATGAGAGCGACAGCAGCGGGAAACGCTCTTTCAGCTTCATCTCCAGTTCCTCCACCAGATGTCCCTCGAGTTCAAAGCGATACGCACTCACCTGGAACAGCTTCATGAGGTTCGTTACCCGGTCATCGACCACGACCCGCCCGTTGTTGATGATAATCACCCGCTCACAGGTGTCCTGTACGACATGCATGTCGTGTGACGACAGCAGAATCGTCCGCTCGCCCCGCGCAGCCATCTGCTTGAGGACGTTTCTCAGTTCGTAGGATGTCTCGACATCCAGGCCGAGCGTTGGTTCATCGAGCAGCAGCACCTCCGTCTGCCTTACCAGCGCACAGGCCAGGGCCAGCTTCTGCTGCATTCCCCGCGAGAGCATACGTGCCGAGGTATTCTCCTTATCCTTTAGGTCGAACAGTTCGATAAGTTCGTCGATGTAACTCCTGACCTTTCGAACGGGGTGTCCCTGGAGTCCGGCGAAGAACTCCAGGTTCTCGCGCGGAGTGAGTCGCCAGTAGATGTTGCGATTCCCCTCGAGGAGGGCCGCCACCCTCTCCATGGCCTTCTTCGGTTGGCGTTGCGCCTCCACTCCGTCGAGCCATATCTCTCCCGAGGTCGGCTTGATCAATCCGGCGATGCACTTGATGGTCGTGGTCTTCCCCGCCCCGTTGGGACCCAGCAGGCCAACGACCTCATTCTTCCTCACGGAGAGGCTCACGCGGTCGACCGCCACCACCGGCTCGGCACGCCGCCGCCGGTAGCGCTTGGTCAGATCCTTTACCTGTAGAACGGTTTCCATCTAGATGCCGTCAGACCACAGTGCGTATACGCTGTGCTCCATCACCCTTCTGCAAACAGCTTCTCCCTCATCAGTCGCGGCGGAGGTGAGCCACAGGAGAGAACGGCATTGTGAACCTCCTTCAGCGACGCCTGAGGATTCCTTCTCTTGTATTCATCGATCAGCTTGACGATCTCCAGCTTCCCGATAAGATAGCTCATCGGCTGCGTCGGACTCATGGTGTAGCGCCGTATCTCGGCCTGTGCGTTGCTCCGCTCCAGGCTGGCCTTCTCAACCAGGAAGTCGACCCCCTCTTCCACCGTCATCTTTCCCGTGTGCAGCGAAACATCCAGGATGATGCGGGCCGCCCTCCACAACTGGTCGGCCAGCCTCCCCAGTCGCTGCATCGGCTTGTCGATGTAGCCCAGTTGCTCCATCAACTCCTCGCAGTAGAACGCCCACCCTTCGGGAAACAGCGTGGAGACGAATCCTCCCAGTTTCCGGGGCATCGAGCCTACGGTGTTGGCATAGACAAGCTGAAGATGGTGTCCGGGATACGCCTCGTGCAGGGAGGTAACCGGTAGTTTGGCATAGTAATGCCCCTTTAGCTTCTCCTCCTGTTCCTCAGGCGGACTCGAAGGGTCGACCGGAGTCACCAGGAAGACTCCCTGCTGTGCCTTCTCCAGCGGCCCGGGCATCATGTAGGCTGCGTAGGGTATGACGCCCCGCAGGAAGGGCGGAGTCGGCTCGATCTTGAGCGTCTCCCCATCGGGAATCGATACGATGTCCTGTTTAGCTACGAACTCCCTTACGCTGGCCATCTCCCGGCGGTAGACATCGAGCAGTTCCTCAGCCGTGGGATGGTCGGCCTTGGCCTGCTCCAGCAGTTCCTTGACCGTCTTCCCGGAGTCGATGGCTTTGGCCAGCTTGTTCATCTGCTCCCGGGTCTCTTCAAACAACCGCCAGCCTGTCTTAAGCAGTGTCTCCGCATCGTAGTCGAGCATGTGATCCTCACGGAGTAGTTCCTCGAAGATCTCCCGCCCGACCGCGAACTCACCCTTGGCTCTGGGTGCCACCTGCTGCTTCAAGAACTCGATGTAATCCTGCATGGCCTCAGCCGCCTTCTGGCTGGCCTCGTTGAGTTGAGGCGCTAGCTTCGGCGTCTGCTGGGCCAGAGCCGGGATGAGCATGGTGAAAAGCGCAAGGCCCTGTTGAGCAGATTCAACTGCTACCTGGTTCCACACCGGCGGCACCTTCTCCGGCTCGATGTTCTCCTTCCCCTGTGCCAGAACACGCGGTATTGCGCGCAGCCTGCCCAAAACACTCTCCAACCGTTCCTCGAGCGGGGCGAATTCCTTTATCAGTAGTAAGAACACTCCTCCCATGGCCTCGTTGCAGTACATGCCGGGGTTACGGATGTGCCCCTTGAGTTTCTCGAACTCGCGCAAGATCGACTTCGCAGTCTGGACCATCAGCCTGTGGTCAATTCGCGCATCAACCTCAAAGCCGGCGGTATCGAAGCTCTCGAATTCCTTCGTAGCCTCCCTGATCTCCCTGTGTTGTCTCTCCAGAGTCGCCTTGCCGTGGTCGGCCAGGCGATCGTCGAAGCGGTGGTCGCCCAACTGGGTGGCGGCTACCGGAGACTCCTCCATCATACGGTCGATGAACCCCTCCGCCAGCTTGTAGAACTCTGCCTGATCTGTCTTCTTAGTCATAAACCTCCTTGCGGTAATGCTTCATACCGGGCGGCTAGCCGCCTGTAATCGATACGTCCTCGATCCTGATGTGGGGAGAGACAAGCGTCTCGATGCGCTCGGTCTCACTGGATAGCCCCGAGACTCTGGCCAGAAGCTCGAACAGGTTCCCCGAGATCATAGTCTCGACTAGCGGCTGCGTGAGTTTACCGTCTTCGATGAGGAATCCTCCCTTAACGGCTCCCGAGATATCACCGCTAACCGGCTCCGGAAAGCCCGAGAACCTGGTGACCAGGATGCCCCTTTTAACCCCGCCGATGAGATCGTCCTTTCCCGTCTCCCCCGGTTTGATCAGGAGATTGGTCGGGCCGATCCCGGGAACGGTGCGGGTGCCTCCCGAGGCATGGCCTGTCGAATGGCGACCGTCCTTTCCTGCGGTATAGCTGTTGTGCAGATATGTGCGGAGAATGCCATCTTCGATGAGTTTAGAGCGTGTGTGGGGTAGGCCTTCCCGGTCAAAGGACTCGGACCCGACTCCACCTTCAAGCCGGCCGTTGTCTTCGATGGTAAGCGCCGGGGAGACGACCTCCTTGTCGATCATGCCGGCCCATCTACTCATCCCCTTCTGAACGTTGTTTGCGTTGAGCGCCCATAGTACCGGTTGGATCATGAACTCCAGGACGGCGCTCGGAGATAGGATCACGGTCCCGACAAAGGACTCTCCCTTTCTTGCGCCGAGCGAGGCTACCACGCTCCCGGCAAAGTCAAGAGCTGTCTTTCTAACATTGAGTTCGCTAACCTTCCTCGTGGCATCGAAGCGGTAGTTGAAGCTCGATACCTCCTCGCCATCTCGTGCCATGCCCATGATGAAGTAGGACAGGAGACTACCCTGTTCCTCAGCCTTGATGCCCCTGGAGTTAACGATGGCCCGTCTCCCGATTGTGGCGTTGAACACTGCAGAGTCGACCGTGACACGTGAGTCGTGGTCTCTGGCCGCTGCCAGCATCTCTTCAATCTTTGATATGGCGTCATCAAGACCGAGTTTCTCGGAGTGACCGTCGTAAAGGCCCTGAATTGGCTCCACGGCCTCCGGCCCGGGCAGAACGTTGTGCTCATCATGAGGTGAGGCCTTGCTCAGGCTTACGGCTGCCCGGACTGCTTCCTTGATCTCCTGCTCGTTCAGCGAATTGACTGAGGCAAACCCCAGCCCCCGATTGGAGAATACCCTGATGCCTATTCCGTCCTTGGCATGCGAGGTGGCGAGTTTGAGCTCGTTGGCCTCCGCCTTTACGTCTATCTCGCGACCCCGGGTCAGGAAAGCCTCGGCCTCATCAGCCCCCAGCTTAAGCGCACTCTTTACTGCGAGTTCACCGCACTCTAGAAGATCCATTATCCTCTCCCTCCTATTATCGCTTTGCATCTGACGTAACCACCGCCGGCATCGACCTTGGCCGGCTGGCCCTTGCCGCAGTAGCCCGACCCCAGGTCGAATTTGAACTCCGTGCTAACGGCGTCCACACTCTGCAGAACGTCGAATGCCTGCCCGCTAATGGCAGCCCCGCGCAGTAGTTCTCCCAGTTTGCCGTTCTCTATCCTGTAGGCCTCCTGGACGGAGAACATGAACTCGGCATTGGCGTCCGCCTGGCCGCCCCTCGGTCCCTTAAGCAGGTAGCCTTGCTTCACCTCGGAAATCATCTCCTCCAGTGTCCTGTTCCCCGGCTCTATGTAAGTGTTACGCATCCTGATCATAGGTTCATCGGAGTATTCGAAGGCCCGGGCATTCCCCGTCGCCCTCACGCCGAATGACGCCGCCGTCTCTCGATTATGCAGGTATGACTTCAGAATGCCGCGGTCGATCACGACCGTCTTCTCGGTGATCACCCCTTCGTCGTCGACCAGAACCGTCCCGCCGGCGTGCTTGCCGTATTGAGACGGCCCGCTGTCGACAAGGGTCACCAGTTCGCTGGCCACCCTTTGACCGATCTTTCCTTCGGTGATCGCCCCGGAAAGGACGAAGTCGGCCTCCACTGTGTGGCCGATAGCTTCATGAGCCAGCAGGCCGACAATGCCCGGGTCCAGAATCACGACCGCCCGCTCGCCCTTAGGATGTCCTGCTTTGAGAAGCTTGTCGGCACGCCTGGCCACCGACTCCGCCATTTCATCAGGTTGCCTCTTGAAAAGGTCTTTCCATCCGCCGGTCACTCCCAGCGACTCAAAGACCTCTACGTGTCGGCCGTCGGCAGCAGCCACACCCATCAGCCTGAACTCCGGCTTGGAGTCGAATACCTCTGCCCTTGCGCCGTCTGTGGTGAAGATGTACTTGTGGTCCAGGGTCTCACGATAGCCGCACAGAGTGGACGCGATAAAGGGATACGAGCGTATCTTACCTTCAGTCGCGCGAACCAGCGCGAGTTTCTCCTCAAAAGGATGGTCACTGAGCGGATCGTCGATCTCGGGACCGAACCTGCCTTTAGCGAGCTCTGCTTCAGCGAGGTCGGTTACTCTTTTCTTCGCTGATGCCCTGGCTCCGCTGATCGCGTCTCGAATCGTCCTGCTGATACTGTCCCTGTCCGGGCGCGATGTGCTGCTGAAACCCCAGCCACCCTTGTGAAAGGCCCTCGCCCCTATTCCGCTGTACACCGTTGAGTTGGCAGCCTCGAGTTCGCCCTGGCGAACAGCTATGTTTACACCTTTGCGTTCGTGATAACGCAGTTCCCCGTAGTCCACCCCGCTGAATTCACCCAGCAACTCCTCCAGTAGTTCATGCATGGCTCATCGCTTCTCCTCTCATTGGCTGTCCCTCCTTTGTCTTCGCATGCCGGAGGCGCAGACCTGGCTCCCCCGGCATGCCAATTCTAACACGTCATCCTTCAGGGTCGTGTTCCTGCAGTGCTATTCGACGAAGACCTTGACAATCTCGCCGTCGGCGCTGCGTACATCCACCTGAAGCTCACTCAGGGCATCGATAAGCTCGTCGAAGTCTTCAGGCTTGATGTTCCGCATGTCGAAGTCTATGCCCTTGTCGCGCAGAGCAAAGCCCACCTTGTCTCTCGCCTCTTCCGGCAAGAGCGACGTGAACTTCATCCCTGAGCGTATAAGAGACATAGGCACACGCACGTTGACGCGATCGACATTGCCGGCGCCCTCGTGCTCGGGGTCCGGCTGCACGGTTACGCGCAGGTACTTCCCCCTGAGTGGTTTGGCCGCACGGTCTCTTAACACGTGTGCCTCGTGGTGTCCCTCATCACCACTCAGCGCACTCAGCAGGCGCTGCGCCTCATCCACAGTTATCGTCTTGGTCTCCAGCAGTTCCAGGATCTTCTTCTGACTTTCAGACATTTCTCCTTACCTCCTTTCGTCTTCTAGATGATGGTCATCTCAAACCGTCCGTCATTGTCGGTTACGTCAACCCGCAGACCGGGCATTGAACAGATCAATCCAACTACGGCCATGATGCCACTGAATGAACAGAGCATGCCGATGACAATCCTGGCTGC
>JAWOGR010000098.1:0-2609 GCA_046496625.1 Dehalococcoidia bacterium
GTCGAACAGAAGCAGCCCATCTCACTCGCTGATCTGAGGAAACAGCTGGGATGCTCGCTTGCGACTGTCAAAGCTCTGGAGCATCGCCAACTGGTGACTGTAGAACGGATAAGGACAAGACGTAACCCCCTGTCCCGGCTGAGCCTGCCGTCTGTCCCGATTCCTCCTCTGACCGAAGCTCAAGAGGCTGCCTGCCAGTCGATTGGCGAAGCCATCGTCACGGAAGGCGGGCAAGCCGGCAAGGCCCCGGTCTTTCTGCTATTCGGCGTGACCGGCAGCGGCAAGACCGAGGTCTATCTGAGGATTCTGGCTCAGGTTATCGCCAGCGGCAAGAGAGGCATATGCCTCGTCCCTGAGATCGCCCTGACCCGACAGACAGTGGAGAGGTTTGCCGGCCGCTTCGCCGGGCGCGTGGGAATGCTGCATAGCGGGCTTTCACCGGGGGAGCAGTTTGACGAGTGGCAGTGGATAGCGGAGGGCAACTGCGACGTGGTCATCGGAGCAAGGAGCGCTCTCTTCGCTCCGCTACCCGACATGGGCCTTATCATCATCGATGAAGAGCACGAGTGGACATACAAACAGGAAGACAAGTCTCCCCGCTATCACGCCCGCGATGTGGCCATCAGACTGTCGCAACTCGCCGGTGCTGCCGTCATCCTGGGCAGTGCTACTCCGGATATCGGAAGCTTCCACAGGGCACAGCTGGGAGAATACCGCCTCATAGAACTGAAGGAGCGTATCACCCCGGGCGGCCATTCCCCTCTTCCGGAAGTCGGCATAGTAGACCTCCGTGAGGAGCTCAAGGCAGGACACACAAGCCCGTTGAGTCGCCCACTGCTGGATGCCATGAAAGAAACACTGGCCAATGACGAGCAGGTGATTCTGTTCCTGAACCGGCGCGGCACGGCGACCTTCGTGCGCTGCCGTAGCTGCGGCTTCGTCTTTCGCTGCCCCCGCTGCTCCATAGCCCTGACCCATCATTCGGTGCAGAAGAAGCTGACCTGCCATCGCTGCCGCTATTCTGTCCCGTTGCCCCCGACCTGCCCGCGGTGTAACCGGCGCCAACTGGCGTTCCTGGGCATCGGCACGCAGAGGGTGGCGGAGGAAGTCGGGCACTTCTTTCCCGAGGCGCGATCGCTACGCTGGGACAGCGACGCGATCACCAGTAGATATTCGCACGAAGAGCTGCTAACGGACTTCCGTGACCATAAGGCAGACGTGCTGATCGGCACCCAGATGATAGCCAAAGGACTGGACCTGCCTGAGGTGACTCTGGCAGGGATAGTCATTGCCGACACCGGCCTCAACTTCCCGGATTTCCGTAGCGGTGAGCACACTTTTCAGCTCCTTTGCCAGGTGGCCGGCAGGGCCGGACGCGGGATCAGAGCAGGGAAGGTGATCATACAAACCTACTCGCCCGACAACTACATCATCCAGGCAGCTTCCCGGCACGATTATGTCGACTTCTACCACAAGGAAACGCACTACCGGCAGCGATACGGTTATCCCCCTTTCAGCCGACTGGTGCGACTGGTCTACAGCCACATCAACGAGGATGCCTGTCGGCGTGAGGCAGAGAGGGTACACCGCCTGATCCTTGACGAAGGGGCAAGGCAAGATGCAGTTGACTTCAGCGTGATCGGTCCTGTGCCCGCCTTCGCCCTCCGGGCCAGGGGCAGATACCGCTGGCAACTCTTCGTCCGCGGCCCCGACCCCACCCCTCTGTTATCCGGGGTGACCCTGCCCCGGGGCTGGACGGTAGATGTCGATCCCGTAGGGATGGCCTGATTTCGCGCCCTCCAAACGAATGGTGACGGACCCCGAACATGCTGCCGGACTTGGCAACGATGTCCATAAGTAGTACCATATTGCCGAGATGGTTCAGCATGACTATCATCCGATGCGAAGGGGGTAGACAATGTCCGACCGAGTAAGTCAGATCACACAGACGATAGGGATTATCATACTGGGGATTGCGTTGACCCTTATGGGTCATTTCAGCCGAACTCCGGGTTTCATGGATGACATCTGGTGGATACCGTTCGCCCTCGGAATACTCCTGATTGTGGTGGGACTTGCCGGCATCGGCTTCTATGCCAGTCAGCCGATCGAGTTGCCCTGTCCTCATTGTGGCGAGAAGATAGTGCCCAGGCGCAAGGGGTTCAAAGACCACCTCCACCTTGCGCGGCCTGACGAGGAGACGCCCGGGGAGCAGATCGAAGAACAGCCCGAAGAGCAGGCCAGAGAGTAGAACCGGGGAAGAAGCCGGCATCTCACTAGTTCGCCTCCCTCTCTGGCATCGCATCATTATCCGGCACGTTGTTGCCCTGCTTCCCGGCTCTTCGCGACACAGCCTTGCGCAGATCTTATCAGGAACAAGCCCCTCGACCCATCCTGCTGGTTCGACACAACCGGGGACCGTGAAGGCCATACCCTGAGCTTCTCAGAGAGGCCAGATCAGCGGAATGAGGAGCACACTCAACACGAAGAAGACCACGTTCAGCGGCAGCCCTACTTTGAAGAAGTCTGTGAACCGGTATCCACCGGGCGCATAGATCATGGTATTCGTCTGATACCCGATAGGAGTGGTGAAGCTGGTCGAGGCAGCG
>JAWOGR010000115.1:0-3654 GCA_046496625.1 Dehalococcoidia bacterium
CTGTACTCACAGGCCCGGGACAGGGCGGCCGCGGCGTGCTCGGGGAAGGTGAAACTCGGTATGCAACCGCGGTCCTCGCCGTGGCACTCGATTCCGGTGCCGCGCGAGCCCATGAACGAAGCTACCAATGTCTTGCCCCGTTTGCGAAACCCGGGTGCTGCATCCCTTATGACGTCGGCTACCGCCTCCGACTGCACGGGTATCGGCGGGACGAAGATGACTATCACGATATCCACGTAATCATCGCGTATCAGTACGTCCAGAGCCCGTCTATAGGTCTCGGGGGATGAGTCCGCCGTCATATCGACAGGATTGGAGAGGCTGGCCCGCGGCGAAAGAAAGCTCCTCAGTTGGGCGACCGTCTCGCCCGAGAGAACAGGCAATTCCAGTCCTCTATCCGCGCAGGCGTCGGCCGTCATTATGCCCGGACCGCCACCATTGGTGAGAACGGCCACGCGTCTTCCTCCCGGCAGAGGCTGGTGAGTCAGCAGGTTGGCCACACCGAAGAGCTCCTCCAGCGTATCCACGCGGACCATCCCCGTCTGTTTGAAGAGTGCCTCTGAGGCCACCTCGGCTGTTGCCAGGGCTCCCGTGTGGGAGGCGGCGGCCCGGGAACCCGCCGAAGTGCGGCCGCTCTTGAGTGCGATCACCGGCTTGCTCCGGGTGACGCCACGGGCTATACGCACGAACTTCTTGGGATTGCCGAAGGATTCGAGGTAGAGAAGGATGACCTTGGTAGAGGGATCCTTCTCCCAGTACTGTAGCAGATCGTTGCTTGAGACATCGGCCCTGTTGCCGATGCTAACAAATGTGGATAGGCCGATGTTGAGGTTCCGGGCATATTCCAGAATGGCCAGCCCGAGGGCACCGCTCTGAGTACTCATGGCGATGCCACCGACGGGAGGGTAGATGGTGGAGAACGTAGCGTTCATACTGATGTCCGGGTCGGTGTTGACGATGCCCATACAGTTGGGTCCGACCAGACGCATCCGGTAGCTGCGGGCTATCTTTAGAAGCTCGTCCTGTGCAGCTTTGCCCTCGGGGCTGCTTTCTCCGAAGCCCGCCGATATCACCACTATGCCGCGCACCCCTTTGCGTCCGCACTCCTCCATCAGTCCGGCCACCGTCTCCGCCGGGGTGATGATGATGGCAAGGTCGACATCCCCCGGTATGTCCCGAACGGAAGGGTATGCCTGCACCGCGGCGACCGGACTGGCGCTCGGGTTCACCGGGTAGACAACTCCGCTGAAGTCGTGGTGCAGGAGGTTGTGGAACAGGGTATTGCCGATGGTGAGCTTCCTGCGCGAGGCCCCGATAACGGCAATAGAGCGGGGCTTCAGCACGGCCTCAAGCGAGGCAATGTCGAAGTCATCCTCCTGAAAGGGAAGCATCTCACTCATATCGTGCTGTCCTTTCGCGAATCGGCCCTCTCAGAGCGAAGCCCGGTTCGCTACTTGCCGCTGCCGCTCTGTTCGGGTCTTATCACGAGGTTGGGCAGGCCCGACTCCCTGAGAAGGTAGTCGGCAACACTACCGAACACGGCCCTCTTCAATCCGCTGCGTCCGTGTGTGGCAATGGTTATCAGGTCTACGTCGTTACGAGAGGCGTAGTTCAATATCGTCTGGCCGACGCTTCCCAACATGGCAGCGGTCTCCACCTTCACTCCCTTCTTGCGCAGCGGTGCGGCCAACCCCTCCAGATACTCTCTGGCCAAACCCAGGTCAGTTTGTGCCTGCTGAAGCATGGCCTCAGTCTGCACAGGCATGGAAGCAGCGCCGGGGATGCCCGGGCTATAGGCTATGGGCTCAGGAACAACCTGGAATAGAACGAGCTTCGCCTGGAAGGCAAGTGCCTGCCCCGTAGCACAGGGGATGACCTGCTCTGCGAGTTCTGAGCCATCCAGGCAAACCAGGATCTTCGTGATCGGTTGAGCATTCTTTGTAGTCTTCGCCCCGGTTTCTCGTGGCCTGATGATAAGAACGGGCAGGCCGGACTCCCTCAGTACGAAGCCTGCTACGCTGCCCAACACCGCCCTTTTCAGACCGCTTCGCCCCTGCGTGGCCATTGCGATAAGGTCGATCTCGCACTGGTCGGCGTAGGCCAATATGGCCCCGGCAGCCACGCCTTCCACTGTTTCGCATTTAACCTCGATGTCCTGCTTCCGCAGAGGCTCAGCCATCTTGTTCAGATAGCCACTCATCGCAGGTTCGTGCGATCGCTCCCCCTCCCGTTCCTTGTTGCTCTTCTCGATTACGTTCAGTAGGTGGACTTCACTGCCGAACTGCATAGCCTGCACCTTAGCGTAGGGCAGGATCTGCGCGGCAAGCTCAGAACCATCCAGACAGACCAGTATCTTTGCAAACATCATGTCCTCCTTTTCATCTGAGCCCCAGTTCCTCACTCAGTTGCAGGTGGTTGAGAATATCAGCCCGGTTAATGACACCTGCACACTTGTTGCCGTCCATAACCAGCACCTGATTCACATCCTGTTTCGTAATGAGCCTGAAGGCGGTATCCAGGTCGTCTTCAGGGCTGACCCTGTGAAGGGGGTCGCGAGTCATGATCTCGCTTACCGGCGTGTCCTCCCACTTCTCCCGTGGCAGCTCCTTGACATCGGTAACACTGACAACGCCCATGACACGGTCATCCTTGCATATGGGGACGGCCCGGTTGAGTTCTCCCCGGAGCACCCTGGTGACCAGCTCCGCCACAGTAGTATCGGGACCGACTACGGTCGGGCTTATTGCCATGATATCCCTGACTCGTATCTTGCTCAGGTGTTCCCGGACGGTGACGGCACGACGGCTGGCATCTGCCGAAGTGCTCAAGAACCAGCCGATGAAGGCAAGCCATATGCCTCCCAGGTTGCCTCCGAATATCGCGATCAACCCGAAGGCAATCAAACCCCATCCCATGACTCGCCCGATGTTCGCCGCTATGCTGGTTGCCTTAACAAGACTGCCGGTCTTCTGCCACAGTATAGAGCGCAGCACGCGTCCGCCATCGAGGGGAAACCCGGGAAGAAGGTTGAAGGCGGCGAGAACGGTGTTTACCAGTGCCAGGTAGGCAAGAGTGGCGGCTATCGGTGACTGCTGGTTCTCCAGGAGGTTCAGCAGTCCCCAGCAGATGCCTGCCACGGCGAGGCTGGTCAACGGGCCAACTATCGCGACTGCGAATTCGACTATTGGCCTCTCGGGTTCGTCCTCCAGGTTGCTGACTCCACCGAGGAGGAACAGGGTGATGCTCTGCACGCCGATACCCCGGGCCCTGGCCACAAGAGAGTGGGCGAGCTCGTGAAGCAACACCGACACAAACAGAAGGAGCGCAGATGCCACACCTGTGATCCAGTAGGTTGCGGTGTCCCACTCCGGATAGAGCTCAGGAAAGAACGTCTGTGCCAGCCCCCAGCTTAGCAGCAGGAAGATGAGTATCCAGGAGTAGTGAATGCCGATGTCGATGCCCGCGATCCTCATCAAGCGCAATGAACTCTTCATGCCGGTTCACCTCTTTTGTTTGTCTTCGCTACCAAGCTTCTCCCCGAATCGGTGATCATCTACACCTGACAAGGAAGATCGGGAGTCCCGACTCTCTGAGCACGTGGTCGGCAACGCTGCCGTACAATGCCTGTCCCAGGCCGCTGCGTCCGTGTGTGGC
>JAWOGR010000148.1:0-5299 GCA_046496625.1 Dehalococcoidia bacterium
CTGCCTGCTCAGAACTCGTGTCTCTCCGTCTGCCAGCATCTTCGTACGCCCCACCTCGGTGAAGTACATACTTAGAGCATCATCCGCAGGTTCCAGCTTCGACCTGCCTGCGGCATTGCCCCAATCAACCGGCACCTCCCCATCTTCAATAACCTGACCCCGCAGATCCAGTTCCTCGTCATCGAGGGAGACTTCTTCTCTGTTCTTTACTTCCTCCAGAAGACCTATCATCACGGGCCTCCTTCCCGCTGTGCAATGGTGCCTCCTATGGCACCAGCAATTCCAGCGTGATTCCAGTATAGACACAGAGGCACTCCATGTAAGCGACTTTTGTCTCATACAGAGAGGAGACGTCCGGAGGATGGACGGGATACGATGGCGCGATCACCATGGGATAACTGATTCTACGCGCTGTCCTTGTGCGGCCTCCATGATCCAACCAGCACTATCTCGAACGGACAGCTTATTGCCCCGGTAGGACAAACGAGCTCACAGTCTGCACACCAATCACATTCAAACGCGCCGACTATGGTCACCACTTTGCCAACTACAAGCAGCCCGTTCAGATGGCAAACACTCACGCACAGACCACAGCCAGCGCACTTCTGCTCGTCTATAACTGGTGCTTCAGACATATCCTTGACTATCCACAATACTTACTATATCGATGACATGAATGTCTGTCTGTAACCTTTGTCTCAGGAAGCCTCCATTATCCTCTGGAGAGCCTCCTCATCCGTGATCAGTATCCGGTGCCGGTCCAGCCTGATAGCCCCCTGTGTTTCCAGCGTCTTCAGCGACCGGCCCACCACCTCGCGAGCAGTACCCGCCATGGCTGCCATCTCCTGCTGAGTAAGCCTGGGCCCCCGGCCCCCATCTCCTCCCACGTGCTCGAGAAGAATCTTCGCCACCCTGCCGATTACATGCTTGAAGGAGAGATCCTCGACCAGCGATATGAGATGTCGGACTCTCTCTGCCAGTGCCCTGACGACACTGATGGCAACACCCGGATACTCGAGGAGAATAGCCATCATATCGTCCCTGGTGATTCCGTACAGAACGACCGGACCCATGGCCCGGGCACCGACGGGACTAGGTCCTCCGTCAAACACCGGAACATCATTGAATGCCTCCCCGGGGCGGACGATGCTGAGGATCTGTTCCTTCCCGTCGGCCGAGGTCTTGAACACCTTAACCACACCGGAGGCGACGAAATACAGACCGGTGGCACCGTCGCCCTCCATCGAGAGAATCTCTGCCCTGCCCGCAGTCTTCTCAAAGACGCGACTCGCTATCGCCTCCAGCTCAGCGGGATTCAGGCCGGAGAAGTACTGAGTGCCGCTCAAGAACTCCAACTGAACAGCCATGCTTGATTACTCGACAGCCATGGTGCAGTGCCGGGGCCTCGACTGAGCGGGTCGCTTTCCGGGGTGATGACACGCGCCAGGCGAGAAACGCCGACCACTTCCTCAGAACCACATAGTACCGTCGGCGTCGAGGACCATGTCGTTGAGCGTAGCGGCCCCGACGACCCTGGCCTCAGGTATGAACTCCCCCCTCTGCACGTTCAACAACTGCGTGCTCTGTTCACACACAAGCAGCTCAACCCCGGCCTTGATCGCCTGGTCCATCACCTCCCTCAACGTCGGGAACTGCCCCTCCTTGACCGTCTCGGCCATGCCCTTCTTGACCACCGTGATCCCCATGCCGAGGAAGTATATGGCAGCATCGACATCCATTGCCTTTGCCGTCGCAGCCAGGACGAACGGCGAATAGAGACGCCTGGGGGCATCGACACCGCTTGTCTGTACATACAGAATCTTCTTCTTTGCCATCATGGACCTCCTATCTATTTCTTCGTATGAGAAACCTGAGTCCCTCATCGGTTCTGTCTATCGTCAGTATCTCCTGCCCGGCACGCTTGGCCCAGGCCTGGATGTCAGGTTCAGCAGCAGGGTCGTCCGCGAGCACCTCCAGTACCCCGCCGACAGCGATCTCATCCATCTTTTCCCTGGTCTGCAACACCGGCATCGGACAGTAGAGGCCTATGCAGTCCAGTGTCTCATCGATATGCTCCACCGGCTTGCTACCCGCCATATTATCCTTCTCCTCTGGCTACCTCTTCTTCAATGCTGGCTCCACAATGCGGACAGACCCGATCATCGCGTCCTATCACCTCCTGGCATTTGGGGCAGTATAGGACCTCCACTCCACATGCCTGGCACCAGGGGAGAGCCTCCCTGGCTATCTCCACATCGCAGTAAGGACAGGAACAGGTCTTCTTTGTCTGTTCACCACTGTTCGTCATTCTCTTAACCTCCCTTCTCTTGTTTCGTCATGTAGTCACGTATGGCCTTCTGCAGGGCCTGAGCGCCCAGGTTGGAGCAGTGAAGCTTGTTCTTGGGCAGACCCTCCAACCCCTCGGCTACAACTTCAGGGGTGATTTTCATCGCTTCCTCGAGTGTCTTGCCCTTTGCCATCTCGCTGGTTATGCTGGATACGGCTATGGCAGCTCCACAGCCGAAGGTCTTGAACTTGACGTCCTCCAGGCGATTGTCCTTCACCTTTATATAGAAGGTCATCATGTCCCCGCATACAGGATTACCTTCTTCACCCACGCCATCCGGGTTCTCGATCTCTCCGACGTTACGAGGGTTGGTGAAATGGTCCATCACCTTTTCGCTGTATATCGCCATATCAACTGCCTCCTTTGCCCGTCTTGATGTATCTGTCATACAGGGGCGACATCTGCCTCAATCTGTCCACGACAGGCGGCGTTGCCTCCAGAACATAGTCGATGTCCTGCCCGGTATTATCCGTAGCGAGGGTGAAAAGGATCGAGCCCTGGGCTATCTCATGTGCCAAACCCATTGCGATGAGCACATGGGATGCCTTCAGCGCACGGGAGGTGCAGGCCGAGCCGCTGGACACAGCGATCCCTTTGCTGTTGAGGAGCATGAGCATGGCCTCTCCCTCGATGAACTCGACACAGAAGCTGGCATGACCGGGAAGCCGGTTCCGCGGATGGCCCGTGACGATGACATGCTCAATCGCCTCCGGCAGCTCCTTGAGCAGACGGTTCCGCAGGACACTCAGATGCTTCATTCGCTCTGCCATGCGGGCCTGAGCCAACTCCGCTGCCCGGCCCAGCCCGACGATGGCGGGAACGTTCTCAGTCCCAGCCCGCCTGCCTCCCTCCTGAATGCCGCCATCAAGAAGGGGCATGATGCGCACACCCTTCCTTACCCACAGCGCTCCCACACCTTTGGGACCGTAGAACTGGTTCGCGGCCAGGCTTAGAGCGTCGACGTCCAGTTCCCTTACATCTACCGGGATCGTTCCTGTTGTAGCCACAGCGTCGGTATGAAAGAGGACGCCACGTTCCCGGGCTATTCTGACTATCTCGCCTATCGGCTCCAGGGTTCCGACCTCTCCGTTGGCATGCATTATAGACACCAGTACAGTGTCCTCCCTCAGACTACGACGCACATCATCCGGATCAACAACGCCGTGTTTGTCTACAGGCACCTCGCTCACCTCAAATCCCTGCTTCGCCAGTGTCCTCGCCGAGTGCAGAACTGAGAAGTGTTCGATGGCCGACACGATCACATGCTTACCCCTCTTCTGCCGCGCCAGCGCCAGGCCCTTGACAGCCAGATTATTGGCTTCCGTGCCGCTTCCCGTAAATACCACCTCACCGGCATTGCCACCGATGAGCCGGGCTACCTGTTCACGGGCCGCCTCCATCGCCTCCCGGGCACCGTCCCCCCAGTCGTGAAGCGAGGATGGATTGCCGAAGACGTCGCCCAGATAGGGCATCATGGCTTCCCTCACCTCAGGAAGAAGCGGCATAGCTGCCGTGTTGTCCAGATAGACTCTCCTCATATCGTCGCTCCCCGAATGTACCCGCATCCCAGGGTAGGCACACACCATTTTACACTTTAGAGAACCGTTTTTCATCCGGCACTACCGCCGGGTACTCCCGCCTCAACGTACTAGAGATACCTCCGGCTGATCTCCTATCTGCCATCCGGGATCTGCAGTCATCCATCTCTCTGACGCAATCCTCACCGCATGTCAGGCAGATCAACTATCGACCGGCTGCAATTGTACCGATTGAGACATGCCCTGACTGCGACCAAAGTTACAAGATGGATGATTCCAAAAGGCCGGGCATTGAGGCCGAGGTCAGGAGTATCGACTTCGACTTCATCATGGAGCGAGTGACGAGACCTGTAAGCACTATCGGACAGCACATGAAGCGTGGCATCGATGAGACCGAAAACCTGGATTACTAAGAAGGAACCGGAGGTCGCGCAGCTTCTCAAAGAAGAGTTGGGCGGGCGGATGAAGATCCATCGGTCCATCGCCGAACTGATATCCGCTGCATCAAGCACCATCGAGATCGCGGCCTGACGATTGCCCGAGTAACAGGTCTTGCGGTGCCGACAGGACAGGGAACTGCGGTCAGGGCCGGGCCAGGTTATCGTAAGTATGAATGCCTCCGGGGAGATTCCTGGCTTTGAACCCGTTAAGCCGTAAGGCACGAACAGCGTAGTAAGACCGCTGCCCCACTCTGCAATAGGTCCATATCTCACGTTGAGCAGGGAGTTCACCCATGCGAGACCGGAGATCTTCCAGAGGTATATTGATGGCACCCTCTACATGACCGGAGGCATACTCATGAGGACTACGCACATCAAGAATGAGAGCATCCGTTTCTGCGATGTCCTCCCAGTGAGCCGGCGGGGAATCACCGCGCACTACATTGGCAGCGATCATCCCCGCCAGGTTGACCGGATCCTTCGCCGCGCCGTACTGAGGAGCATAGCACAGTTCCGCCTCCTCCAGGTCGAAGACAGTGGCCCTATTCTGAATTGCAGTCGAGATCACGTCTATGCGCTTGTCCACTCCCTCCTGCCCGACAGCCTGCGCACCCAGCACTCTTCCGTCTTGAGGGGAGAATATGAGCTTGATAGCGATCTGGCTCGCGCCGGGATAGTAACCGACGTGGTGCCCCGGATACAGGTATATCTTCTCATATGCGATGTCTTTTCCCGCATTCCTGAGACGCGCTAGCGTGTTCTCGGTCAGCCCCGTGGAGGCTGCAGTCATGCCGAATACACCGCATATCGCCGTAGCCTGCACACCCCTGAAGGCGACATCGCGACCCAGGATGGCTCCGGCAGCGATCCTCCCCTGTCGATTGGCAGGTCCTGCCAGGGCAACAAACGTCCACTCTCCGGTGACAAAGTCTCGCACCTCAACTGCATCACCGACTGCCCAGATACGGTTGTCG
>JAWOGR010000011.1:0-7721 GCA_046496625.1 Dehalococcoidia bacterium
AGCCGCCGCAATCTCCGCATGACGTTGGCCACGTGCGAACCGAAGATCCCCCGGTAGATATGAGTCTCATCTATGACTACGAACTTGAGGTTGCGAAGCAGCCCCGCCCACGATTGATGGTTGGGCAGGATGCCGAGGTGGAGCATATCGGGATTGGTCAGTACTATCCTGGCCCGTGTTCTTATGGCTGCTCGTTCGTGTTGCGGTGTGTCGCCATCGAAGGTGGCCACGATTTCTGGGGAGACTGCTTCGCCCCGACGAGTCGGGGCTCGCAAAGACGAAGTAGGACGGGTCGAGTCTGGCAATGACGAAGGGGAACGTGTCGAGTCTGGCAGAGAGGAAGATGAAAGTGTCGAGTCTGGCGGGGACGAAGTGGGACCCACGGAGTCCGGTAACGACGAACTGGCTTCTGCAGGGGGTCCAGATGACAGGGGGGCGATGATCTGCTTCAGGCTGCGCAACTGGTCCTGTGCCAGGGCCTTCGTGGGGAACAGATACAACGCGCGGCTGTTCCTGTCTTCAAGGAGTGAACGAAGGGTGGCCAGGTGATAGACCAGAGTCTTGCCGCTTGCGCTGGGCGTGGCCATTATGACGTTCTTTCCCGCAACGACGGCGTTCACGGCTTGCGCCTGGTGGCTGTACAGGTCTGAGATGCCCCGGGCTTCCAGACATGCCTGAAGACGGGGATCGAGGGGCTCATCCAGCTTGCCGGGCACGGTGTCACGCTGGGGAATGCGTTCGATGTGGACTATCTGTTGCCGGTAATCTGGCAGGGTGAGAAGGTGGCTCAGAAATGCCCCGGCATTCATCACGGAAACGTCTCTATTTCCGAATTCAACAACTCAACATCGGGGTAGTTCTGAATTATGAACTTCACGACGTTGGACAGTGTTTCGTCGGAGTGTCTTCTGTGATTGCTGACGCAGGCGATGCCCAATGTGGCGATCTGCCACAGGTCCTGGTTGTCCACCTCCGCCACCGCCACCTTGAACCGGTTCTGCAGGCGGGCGATGATGGACTTGATTACCTGCCGCTTGCCCTTCAGTGAATGGTTCTCGGGGAGGCGGATCTCGATCCTGCAGACACTTACGTTCATTGTTGATTCGAGTTGCTACTCTCTCTCTTCCTGGCTGCTCAACTCTGCAAAGCTTGCCGGCATCTGTTCTTGGGTGATCGTGGCTCGACCCCGAGAGTCGCGGCACGAGGCTAAAGCCTCGCACTACGCTTGCCAGTACCATCGTTTCCCCCAGGCGAGGTACCGGGCAACTACAGTCCTTTCTCAAGGAGATAGACAGCGAGGTCGGCGAGACGGCAGGCATAGCCCCACTCGTTGTCATACCAGGCCAGTACCTTGATGAAGCTGTCGTCGATGACCATGGTGCTTGGAGCGTCCAAGATAGCGCTGGCAGGATTGCCCTTGAAGTCCGAGCTCACCAGCGGCTCCTCGCAGTATTCCAGGATTCCTTTAAGCTCTCCATGTGCAGCCTTGCGAAAGGCGTCGTTGATCTCCTCCGCGCTGGCCTTCTTGTTCAGGTCGGCTACCAGGTCAACCACCGATACGGCAGAGGTCGGTACCCTGAGGGCGATGCCGTGCAGTTTGCCCTGGAGTTCGGGAATAACCACGCCCACCACGCGAGCGGCACCGGTGGTGGTTGGGATGATGTTCATGGCAGCAGCCCGGGCCCGCCTCAAGTCTTTGTGGAATACGTCCAGTATCTTCTGGTCATTGGTGTAGGCGTGGACGGTGGTCATCAGTCCGTGAACTATGCCGAAGTTCTGGTGAAGCACCCTGGCCACCGGGGCAACACAGTTGGTCGTGCAGGAGCCGTTGGATATGATACGGTGGTTTGCCGGGTCGTATTTCTCCTCGTTGATGCCGAGAACGATGGATATATCTTCTTCCTGGGCCGGTGCCGAGATTATCACCTTCTTGGCTCCGCCCTCCAGGTGAGCCGCGGCCTTGCTCCCCCTGGTGAACAGGCCTGTCGATTCGATGACGATGTCCACTCCGTAGTCGCGCCAGGGGATCCTGGCCGGGTCACGCTCGGCCAGGACTGCTATCTTCCTACCGTCCACCACTATGCAGTCGTCTTTGGCTTCAACGCTGCCTGGATAGATGCCATAGTTGGTGTCATATTTGAAGAGATGAGCGTTGGTCCTGGCGTCGGTGAGATCGTTGACTGCAGTAATCTCCAGTTTGCCGCCTCCCCTCTGGATAGCTGCTTTGAGAGCCAACCTGCCTATGCGTCCGAAGCCGTTGATTCCAATTCTTGCTGCCATTTCTTACCTCCTTCTATTCTCGGTCTCGTGGATGTCCTGGTTACTCCGGCTGTATCGAAAACCCGGGTGCCCCAGCCATCGAACAATCAAAGCGGTGGAACGGGCCTCCACTAGTCCTTAGACACGTAGAGCGAGTTACCGTCCATATCGACGTTGGCTACCCTGTTCTCCTGCACCAGGAGCCTGAGATGGGCGAGCGTCTCCGTGACAGCCAGCCGTCTATCCCAGACCCCAAGATCGCGAAACGAGGCGCTTCCGCCGCCGGCGTTCCACGGGATATCCTGAGCTACCCCGTAGGCCGTCTTAAGCCCGTTGCTCAGGGAGTTCATGATCGCGTTCTTCCTGCTCTCATGGTGCTGGAGGATCTCATCTACCCTCAACCCCAGGGCGTTGAACACCGGTCCGTGTCCCGGGAGCACGAAATGGACCTTAAGTCGCGTCAGTTTCTTGAGTGAATCGACATAGTCCCCGAGGGGGTTATCGCCGGAATGAGGATTGACGCTAACGTGCGGACTGGTATCATAAAGAACGTGGTCGCCCGTAATGATGAACTTTCTGTCCCGCTCGAAGAGGCAGATATGGCCGGGCGAGTGCCCCGGCGTCCATATGACTTCGAACTTGCAGGAGTCGTTGGAAACCGTATCACCGTCCTCCAGCTTCACGTCCGGCGACTCTGTGGTAACGTATTTCTGCATCCACAGCGAAGCCTCTTTTAACTGAGGCAACTCCTCCTCGGGGACACCGTTGTTCCGCAGGAGCTCTTCCATCTTGTCCAGCAGGTCGTCAAAATCCTTGTATCTGGAAGAGATGAGATCTGCGTCAATCCTGTGTATCGCCACCTCGCTGCCGCATATCTGCTTGATCTTGGCGGCCAGTCCGTAATGGTCGGGGTGTATGTGGGTGATAACCACCTTCTTTATGTCACGAAGCTTAAATCCCGCGCCCTTCGTCCCTTCCTGAAGTGCCCACAGGGCATCCTGGCTGTCCCATCCCGTATCGACAAGTATGTGTCCGTCGCCGCCATCGATTATGTAGGCATTCGTCTGCCACGATACGTCGCCGGGAGAGGGGGTCTTTATCTGGTAAACACCGTCTAATACCCGCGTTATACTCATCATTCTGTCCTGTCCAGATTATACAACACACTGCGCCCGGGATAGCGCGCTGCTACTCGAAGCTCCTCCTCGATCCTAAGGAGACGATTGTACTTGGCCAGCCTCTCGCTACGACAGGGGGCACCAGTCTTGATGAACCCGGCTCTGCTGGCCACCGCCAGGTCGGCGATGGTAGTGTCCTCCGTCTCGCCGGAGCGATGACTGATGACGGCTGTCCAGCCCTCATGTTGTGCCCTCTTTATGACGGCCATAGTTTCACTGAGTGTGCCTATCTGATTGGGCTTGATGAGTATGGAGTTGGAGGCCTTTCGTTCGATGCCCGTTTCCAGGCGCACCATGTTTGTGGCATACAGGTCGTCGCCGACAATGCGGATCTGCTTCCCCAGCCTGGAGGTCAGGGATACCCAGCCTGTCCAGTCATCTTCAGCGAGGCCGTCCTCAATGCTGATTATGGGGTAGCTCGACACCAGTCTTACATAATAGTCAACCATCTCGGGGGAATCGAGTGTAACGCCTTCACGAGCGAGGATGTATTTACCATTTTTGTAGAACTCGCTGGCGGCGGGGTCCAGGGCCAGGAACAGATCATGGCCGGCCTTGTAGCCGGCTATGTCGATGGCCGCCAGTATCAGTTCCAGTGCTTCCTCGTTTGACGGAAGCTGGGGAGCGAAACCGCCCTCGTCTCCCACATTGGTGCTCAGGCCCCTATCCTTGAGGAGTTGCCGCAGAGAGTGATACACCTCGCTGCTTATGCGCATGGCTTCACGGAAACCGGCAGCGCCCAGCGGTACTATCATGTACTCCTGGAAGTCGGTCGAGTCGCGGGCGTGTTCTCCCCCGTTCACAATGTTGAGCATGGGTATTGGCAACAGGTGAGCCTCGTCCCCTCCCAGATGGCGATACAAAGGAACCTCCCAGAAGATGGCAGCTGCCCTGGCCACGGCTAGAGATGTGCCCAGAATGGCGTTAGCCCCGAGCCGCGCTTTGTTGGGGGTGCTGTCGAGCTCGATCAGCCGCCGGTCGATGTCTGCCTGCTCCGATACAGACATGCCTACTATTGCCGACGCGATCTCGGTGTTGACGTGTTCCACCGCTTTCAGAACGCCGAGCCCCCGGTATCTGGTCATGTCGCCATCGCGAAGCTCTAGAGCTTCGTATGTTCCGGTGCTGGCTCCCGAAGGAACAGCCGCCATCGCCACCGTGCCGTCCATCAGAGCCACCTCCACCTCTACTGTGGGGTTGCCCCGCGAATCGAGAATCTCCCTGGCCTTGACGGTCTCAATCGTAGCCATAGCTTGTTCTCTCCTCCGGCGTACATCTACGCGCAAGAGTTACCTCGTTCACAGCCCTGTTCTCCTGCTCATCTTAACACGGATGTATCTGACGTCTGACATCCGGGACTCCCGAGTTCGGTTCTGCCGGCGGTGGCCCTTTCGACCGCCTCGGCAGCGCTTGTGACCCTTATGATTGGATCATCCGAGTTACCGTGTCGTGACAGCGACCAGGTATTGAGGCCGATGATCGGGACACGATTCTTCAGAGCAAAGGCGATCTCGCTCAGCGTCCCGTAGCCGCCGCCGATGGCGATCACCGCCCGGGCCGACTTCACGACCAATGCGTTCCTGGCCTCGCCCATGCCGGTAGCTATTGGGAAATCGACCCAGCGGTTGGCCATCTCTGTTTCGTCGCCGGGCAGGATGCCGATGGTCAGTCCGCCGTGGGATTTGGCTCCCCGGCAGACCGCCTCCATGACTCCGCCCAGACCTCCGCAGATCACAGTGGCACCCCGGTCGGCCAACAACTTGCCGACGGTTTCTGCCAGTTTGGCCTCCTGCGAAGAGCAGGCTGAGTCTCCGATAACCGCGACGCTCATGCTCAAGTCTTCGGTTAGATTATACTATACTACCAGCTAAGCGTTCGAAATGGAATACGCTCAGGCTAGTTGAACCTGTTCATTGCCGCCTCGATACCCTGGCTTAGAAAACAGTCGATAGCCTCAGACACGCTGGCGATTACGGGCTTGATCGCCCTTTCCTCTTCAGCGGAGAAAGAACTGAGGACATGGTCGACTACAGCATCACTGTCAACGCGCTGCTCTTCTCCCCGGGGACGTCCGATACCGACCCTTATCCTGGAGAAATCCCTGCTTCCCAGGGACGAGATGATCGACTTGATCCCCCTGTGCCCTCCCGAGCCTCCGCACTGGCGCAGGCGTATCCTGCCCAGGGGCAGGTCGAGGTCATCGTATATCACGAGCAGGTCACTCAGTGAGACATCATGTCTGTTGACCAGGCAGGCTACAGATGTTCCGCTCAGGTTCATGAACGTCACGGGCCTGGCCAGGAGCAACTCCTCACCTTTCACGTCGCCGATGCCTGTGCGGGCCCGGCAGTGCTTGCGGTCGAAGCGTATGGAGTGCAGCCTGGCAAAGTAATTGACGCACCGGAATCCGATGTTGTGGCGGTTGCGAGCGTAGGCAGTGCCGGGGTTGCCCAGACCAACAATGAGTTTCACTCGATATCCTCTGTGCCTTTGCTAGCCGGCGATAACCTCAGGCTGGTGGGGCCGTGGACATGGACCAATCATCGGAACCTCACTGCAGGCCCACCACGGGCGCATCTGATTTCGTCCGGCTCAGTCGATGCCCGACCGCGGTGATTCTAGCATATCGCACTTACAGATTTCGCTGTTGCCCGGTTTTAGGGGCTGAACCGGGTGATCGAGTCGAGGAGTTTCGTGTTCCGGGACAAGCTTCGACCGACGGTTGCATGCAGTAGCGGGGGGAGGCTGATGGGCGCGTCATGAGCCCAGAACGATAGACTTGGTCTGGTGGTGGTAATCTGGTAAACTCATGGCGAAAGGAGGTCTGATGGAAATAAAGGAATGGCTTAAGGCGGCCCTGAAGGATCTTAGCCGGTCCGGCGTGGACTACGCAGACGGCCGCTATCTCGACCGCGAGACCGAGCACATAACCGTGCGGAACGAGCAGGTGGCGGGGCTTTCGCGTAAGAGCGACTGTGGCTTCGGCATACGGGTTCTGTACAAGGGCTCATGGGGCTTCGCTGCCTCAGCGCGGCTCACCGAGGCCGATGTCATGCAGACGGGCAGGCGGGCGCTGGATGTTGCCAGGGCGAGCTACCTGACCCAGCGTGAGCCGGTGAGACTCGACGACACGCAGCCTCATCAGGGAACGTACAAGACGGACTTCGAGGTCGATCCCCTCACAGTCCCCCTGGACAGGAAACTGGATCTTCTGTTCAGCGCTCTCAAGATACTCAGGCAAGATAAGCGGATTGCGGTGGCAGAGGGAGAGATGAGCTTCTACCGAACGGACAAACTCTTCTTGAGCACCGAGGGAGCCGAGATTGCGCAGAACATCCTCGAGAGCGGCGCGGGAATTGAGGCGACGGCGATCGGTGATGGCGACGTTCAGCGAAGGTCTTATCCCAGCAGCATGGGAGGCGATGTCGCGACCTATGGCTACGAGTTCGTCGAATCCCTCAAACTGGTGGAGAACGCGGAGCAGACGCGAGAGGAGGCGCTGGCGCTTCTCACTGCCGAGCCCTGCCCTGCCGGGAAGAGCGACCTGATAATCGACTCTTCACAACTCGTGCTTCAGGTGCACGAGTCCTGCGGTCATCCGACAGAGCTCGACCGGGCTCTCGGAACAGAGATCAGCTTTGCCGGGGGGAGTTTTCTGACGCCCGACAAGCTGGGGAAGTTCCGCTATGGCTCTAAGGCGGTCAATATCTACGGCGATGCCACTATCCCCGGCTCGATCGGATCCTTTGGCTATGACGATGAGGGCGTGCCGGCACAGAGGTTCCCCATCATCCAGGAAGGAATGTTCGTGGGCTACCTCACGTCCAGGGAGACCGCTCCCGTATTGGGACGGAAGAGCAGCGGAGCGATGCGCGCCGAGAGCTGGCATCACATCCCTCTTATCCGGATGATCAACGTCAATCTGGAACCGGGCGACGAAGACCTGACCCTGGACGAACTGATAGCCGACACCAGGAACGGAATCCTGGTAGCTACCAACAAATCCTGGTCGATCGACGACCTGAGACTGAACTTCCAGTTCGGCTGTGAAATCGCCTGGGAGATAAAGGAAGGCAAGAAGGTGCGGATGCTCAAGAATCCCGTGTACACCGGGATCACTCCTCAGTTCTGGAACTCATGCGACGCGGTGTGCGGCAGGAGTGAGTGGCGGGTCTGGGGACTTCCGAACTGCGGAAAAGGGGAGCCGCCCCAGACGATGCATGTGGCCCACGGCGTGGCTCCGGCCAGGTTCAGAAATATCGAAGTGGGGGTCAAGAAATGATA
>JAWOGR010000045.1:0-7199 GCA_046496625.1 Dehalococcoidia bacterium
CTTACTATGAAAGGAGAGGTTGAATAACAATGGAAACTCAATCGCAAAGCGATTGTCCTACTGGGAATTCACTATGGTTAAACGGAGGTGATTAATTTGACAAACTATGTTCAAGAAATAAGCGATTTAGAACTACACGCAAAAAAACAAGGGTTAATGGTTGACTCTAAACAAATGTATTGTACTTTTAAAAAGACTTATGAAAGTGTAATAGGCAAGAATAAAGACTTATCAGAAAAAGAATATTTATTGGAGCAACAAAAGATACATAACCTTGTAATGAACCTATGCTGGGATGTAGTTGACAGCAAAGCGAAATATGAAAGTTTGATGAGGCAATATGACTTAAAAAGATATGCTGATTAATAATTGGGTGATAAAAACATGTCAAAAACATTTGAACTAGGCCGATTAAAAGCAATGTTATTATTTGAATTTCCAGAACATGAAGCCAAACAAAAAATCAGGAAAATCTTCAATAAGTTTGGCGAAAATGACTGCATTACCACTGTAGATAACAAGTTAAAAGATTTCACTGAAAACGAACGATTGGACATATATCACAAAGTATATCACTTGTTTGGTTATAATCAATTAATTGTTGCTATTGAAGAAATGTCAGAATTAATACAATCAATATCTCACGTAATCCGTGATGATCGTGATATAACTTATAATAGTATGGCTTCCGAGATAGCTGATGTCAGAATCATGATGGACCAATTAATCAACATCTTCAGCATATATGATTTAGTAGTCGACCACGAAAAAAAGAAACACCCTTCACTTCCGTGTATCGGACGTATTGCGCAGGTCCTCAGGGGTGTCTTCGCCAATGGTCAGTGGTATAATCACAACGGCACAGCATAAGCCCATCATAGCAACAATGGCAGTGTTACAGCTAAGGACTCTGCCCGACCCGGTCTTGCGGCAAAGGGCCAGGAGGGTAAGCAACATCGATGCTTCCGTTCAGAAGCTGATCGATGACATGATCGATACCATGAACGCCAGCTCAGGCGTGGGCCTTGCCGCACCACAGGTAGGTATACCGCTGCGCATCGCGGTCATAGGCCTGCCTGATCAGGAGGTGATCACCCTGATCAACCCCGTCATAGTTAAGAGAAAGGGCGAGCGCGACCTCACAGAAGCCTGCCTGTCTATGCCGGGCTACCACGGCGAAATCAAGAGGTCTCTGATAGTGAAGGTCAAAGCACAGGACCGCTATGGCAAGGAGATCCGTATCACCGGAGAGGGCTTTCTGGCACAAACCCTGGAACACGAAATAGACCACCTCAACGGCACGTTGTACATCGACCGCCTGGCAAGTACAGAAGACCTGTACGAAAACGAAGATGTTGACGAGATGTAGCTGTCCCGCATCTTAGGCGATCTTGCCTGACGAGTCGTGAGTCCGAGTTGTTTTCGCCACTCATAGTCATCCGCAGACACTCCGGTCCTAGTACTGCAGAGACACCGGATTTGAGTTCAGTTGAGATAGCAGGAAGATGAGTTGGTGCGGAGAAGCTCTAGATCCAGGTCCAGATGGCCACAATGTTCCAGGTACATACAAGCCCCATCCCCACATTGAGTGGCCTCAACAACCATCCTCGTTTGTTCAACACCAGGATCAGGACGACTGTCGAGGATATCAGCCACTTGAACGCCGGGTTGGCCCCCAGTGCCGGGCCAAGCAGAGGATTGAGTTCATAGCTACCCAGTCCGAGGGCGGCCGCTGTCAGGCAGCTATCCAGGATATTGAGGCCGATGAAGGCTGCGCAGCAGAGGATACTTGCGCTTGAATCCAGATGGCCCACCATCGTACGCGCGGCACTCATTACTCTCCTGTCAGTACGAAAGTACTACTGGCTGTGTTCAGTGTAGTAGACGACGTCGCAGATGTCAGTAACCGCCCGGTTTCAAGAGGTTGCTTATCGGTTACAGAAGGTTGCGCCAGGGTTTCAGCGCACCAAGAGACTCCCGAAGGCCGTGCATCTCGTCACCGTGATAGCAGGAGAGATAGATTCATCCCGCTGCTGGACTGGTCTCCGACTCACTTGAGTGTTCCGGCAAGGTCCGGCACTGCCCCCGGGTACAGAAACCACAAACGATCATTCCGGCTCGGTCTTTCTCTTGAGATAGTGATACCCACCGTAGCCAACGAGGATACCGGCCATGATGATCACGGCAACCAGCCATCTACCACACCTGCCTTCCGCCTCAGACTTTGTGGAAATCAGCAGGCGAACATAATACTTCACTGCCAGTAGTTCCCCGGACTGCGGAGCAACTCCCAGCCACACTTCCCAGTCCTTGCCCGTGAATGCTTGCTCCTGAGGTACGGCTACCGTGACCCTGACACTGGACTCACTCTCGGCACCCACCTCCACCTCGGTGTGAGAAAGACCTATCCAGCTATCATCGGGGAGTTCATCCCTCCCGTCTCTTCTTGATTCTTCAGGAGGTTGATAGACGGTGAGGACGAACACCCGGGCCAGCCCCTCCTCATTGTAAATGGTCAGGTCGAAGTCCACCGGCACTCCCGGGGACAGGTTATCTATCATCACCTCGGCGGGCGATACGCTGACCGACCGGGCCGCAGTATCTGCTGTTACGGAGGCAGGCATGATGACGACGAGCAGCATCGCAATGAGCAAAGCCGGCCTCATATTCACACCTCTGCGGAAAGCGGGCACCCCTGGGAGCTACGGCGCACGCTCAGCACCGGGCAGCCCGACCGACCATCGACTTCAATCGTCTCCAAGCCTGACGCCCGTCTCACGGAAAACGCTCCTTCGCCCCTCTACCATCAAACTCGCTCTCCCTCAACGCCAGGAACACTGTCGCCAGTACGCCGGCCAGGAACGGGATCGACATGGCCGAACAGATGGCGCCCGCCAGCGCCAGCGCAAAGCACCTCTTCCTGAATGTGCAGTAGGCACCTACGAAGGCCATGATCATCAGCGCCAGTGCCAGCACGGTCAGTAGCGCGACCAGACCTATCGATAGGAATCCGAAGACAAACATCACCCCGACCGCCATGCTTGCCCCGATCATGGCTCCCAACCCGCCGGCGATCATGAGGATACCTGCTGCTATTCTAATGTCGGCCTCCCTACAGGTCTCTTCTGCGGCCTGGTGTACTTCATCCTGGATTCAGCCATCTCGACGTCGGTCACCCGGCAGGTCCGGCGAAAACCATCGTCTTCCCCGGTTATCCGCGCGCCTTGATGAAGAGAATAACACCACCGGCTATGAGGGCTATACCTATGATGACCTGCCCGATCAACCCGGCACTTCCAAACAGAATAAGGGCGACCCGGGGCCCAGCAACGCATAGAGGCCGAGTATAACCAGAACCACTCCTAAGACTCTCACGAAGATGACCTTAGCAACCAGCCTCAATAGACGACTCTGTCATGGGGCCGCCACTGCGATAATGGTGATCTGGGTTTCCATAGTCCTGCCCCCCGTGAACTCGCTCGGCGTGAGCAGTCGCAGTCCGAATTTCTTGCTGGCGCCCGGTTCCAGGCTCGATCCACCGCCATAAGGCCAGAACGCGCTCTGATTCTTGGTTACCGGCACGTAGCCATCCTGATGAGGACCTCGAGTAGTATCTCCGGATATGCGAAACCACAGGCCGTAGACTTGCTCGCCGTTGCTCCCGTCAGCGCTCAGTGTCCACTTATATGCTCCAGGGTTGTCCACCCACGTGGCGTCACGCCCCTCAATGAAGGTGTTGACGGCAGAATCACCGGTTACGGTCAGAGTACACCATTCTATCTGCGGGGTGGTGTGATGCTCCTCATCCCGGGCCACATCACCCAGAGGCCAGTGTGTCACATCCAGGCTAATAGCCACGTGCGATGCTCCGGTCATGGTTATGGTTACCACCTGGCTGTCGTCAGCCGTGGCCGGCAGAGACAGAACCAGGGCCACCACCAGTGCTGCCATTACGACGGTCATTACCGTTCTCATCTACGCCTCCAAACTCGACGTCGATCCGGCCGAGCCTCGATGTCACGCCCATATGACATTATCGGCAGGACAGAAAGGCAAGCGTGCTCCGCTGCATGCCTGCGAACATGGTATATCACCCCGGATACACTGTCAAGCAAGCTCGGATTTCGCCACAGACCGGCAGAAGAAGTTCCACGCAGGGTCCGCGTGGCTGCAAACAGGAAGCGAGGCCCGGCGATCAACGAAAGACAGGCTTGAAACGACGGGGCATACCTCGACTATGGTCGTGACTCGGGCCGGCTATCGGCATGTACGGGAGAGACCCACAGCCAGGACGACCACGATGACAATCAGGATCGTCCAAATAGTGATCGGGGTACGCCTGCTGGCTTTGTCCAGCCTCCGTTCGGATTCTCTCCTCCGCCGTCTGCTGCCCATGTCCCGCTCGCAGAGCAGTTAAGAACTCAGTATGCGTTCTGCTTCAGCGCCGCGCACACTCGCCTGTCATATCTGCGGTCTCCTCTTGTGCCAGTCGGTGGCCTGCTCGTAGGCATAGGCGACACGCAGCAGCGTCCCTTCGTCAAAGGGCTTGCCGACGATCTGCAATCCTATTGGCAGGTCGCCGGAAAAACCTCCGGGTATGGAGACAGCCGGAATTCCGGCTATGTTCATGGGCAGAGTACATACATCGCTCAGGTACATCTGCACCGGGTCGTCCAGCTTCTCACCTAGCTTGAATGGTACCGTCGGCGATGTAGGGGTGATGAGCACATCATATTGCTCAAAGGCCTGGTCGAACTCCTGCTTGATTAGGGTTCGCACCTTCTGCGCCTTGATATAGTACGCATCGTGATAGCCGGCGGATAGAGCGTAGGTGCCAAGCATTATACGCCTCTTGACCTCGGCCCCGAAGCCGTCCTCTCGTGTCCTCTCCGTCGTCTCGATTACGTTCCCGGCATCCTCTGCACAGAAGCCATACTTGACCCCATCGTAGCGAGCAAGATTCGCCGAGGCCTCGGATGGGGCAAGTATGTAGAAGGCCGTCAGAGCGTACCCGGTGTGGGGCAGAGAGGCGTCCCGGTCGATCTGCGCACCCATCTCACTCAGCTTCTCCAGAGCTGCCTCCAGGGCGTCTCTCACCTCGATCTCCATGCCCTCGACAAGGTATTCTCTGGGAACGCCGATCTTCAGTCCTTTGACGTCAGGAACCAGATGACCGGTATAGTCAGGCACCGGATGAGGCATCGACGTCGAGTCCCTTGGATCGTGTCCTGCGATTGCATTCATGACCAGGGCACAGTCGGTAACATCCCTGGTCATCGGCCCGATCTGGTCGAGCGAGCTGGCAAACGCGATCAGACCGAAGCGGCTTACACGACCATATGTCGGTTTCAGCCCCACCAGGTTACAGAATCCCGCCGGCTGGCGGTTGCTGCCTCCGGTATCAGACCCCAGGGCATAGATAGCTTCGCCTGCCGACACCGCCGCCGCCGAACCACCGCTGCTCCCTCCGGGAACACGACTGAGGTCCCACGGATTGCATGTTGTGAAGAAGGCCGAATGCTCGTTGGACGAGCCCATCGCAAACTCATCCATGTTGGTCTTGCCCACTATTATCGCGTTCTGTGCTTTCAGCCTCTCTACCACCGTAGCGTCATATGGAGGAACGAAGTTCTCCAGCATCCTCGAGCCGCAGGTGGTTCTGATCCCCCCGGTACACATAACATCCTTGATCAGGGCCGGTATGCCGGTCAAAGGGGCGATCTCACCCCCGGTTCTGATGTAGTTGTCGATCCTGTCTGCCTCTTTCAACGCGGCGTCATCACTGACAGTGAGACAGGCACGAATCTTGCCGTCTATCTCAGAGATACGTCTCAAAACAGACCTCGTCAGCTCGACGGAGGAGATCTGCCTGCTCTTAAGGAGTTCGTGCGCCTCGTGGATGGTCAGATGGTTAAGCTCTTGCATCTGCATACTTACCAACAACTGTTACTGATACTGCGACTCGCGGCATTCATTTGTCGACCGCCGTCTGCCACCGCTGCCATGCATGGGCAGGGCGAATCCGGCAGGTCCCGATCAACACCCTGCCGGCTGAAGGGATCCGTATTGAAGACCTTGCGTCGCGACCGGATCCATGTCGATCACCTGCAGGATGCCTTCACTCCAAGATCGCCTGTACCTTGAAGCACCTCTCTGCCTGCTCAGGCGCGTTCGACAGAATCTCTTCTTGCGAGTACTCCTCGATTACCTCGTCCTTTCGCAGGACGTTCTCCAGCGGGACGATATGCGCCGCCGGGGGCACGCCGGTCGTATCCACCTGTTTGAGTATCTCGAAGTAGTCCAGCATCCTGGATATCTGCACGCTAAGCCGCTCGACCTCCTCCTCGCTCAACCCGAGGCGTGCAAGTCGCGCGATATGTCTTACCGTCTCGTGGCTCAGTTTCATCTTGACTGTACCTGTTCCATGATTATAGCACCTGAGCTTCAGCATAACTACCGGTGCCCTTTAGCCGCCATCATTGAATGCGCTCCTGTCTGTTGCTGAGTCTTGCCCGCCACGGCAACCACTCAGTCATCCCGCCATGTCTCGGACACTGCCCTTCGCACGCTCTCCAGCGCAGCGTCAACGACAAAGCCACCGGGGCCATCACCGACCAGCCTGAAGGGATCACCATGTTGTCATCCGGCAGGCGCTGTATTATCATGTCAGGAAACGAGGTAACGCACATCCTGATGACCAGCTCCCGAAGCCTACTCAAGAGCGGACTCCAGACGGGGGTCAAGCGGGGCGGGCGGAGTTTTCTCTGGATATGCAGGATAGTCATCCCTGTTTCGCTTCTGACAACCCTGCTGCAGTGGACCGGATGGCTTGATCGAATCGCCTTTCTGTTCGACCCCCTGATGAGCTTCCTCAACTTGCCGTCACAGGCAGCGCTGCCGATCATCAGCGGCATGCTGACCAACATCTACGTTGCTATCGCCGCCATGACCGCAATACCCTTCACAGTTGAACAGATGACCCTGATCGCCATATTCAACCTGATCTGCCATAACCTCATCACCGAGGGCATCATACAGCACAAGTCCGGCATCAGTGTCATCAAGATAACGCTGATCCGCATAGCAGCAGCCATCGTGGCGGTGCTCGTCTGTTCGCAGGTCCTCGGTGATACCGGTCAGATGATCTTAGCCACCGCTCCTGTAACGGATACCGGCCCGCTCCTTCCAACCATCAGGGA
>JAWOGR010000102.1:0-9893 GCA_046496625.1 Dehalococcoidia bacterium
TCCGGGAGGACCTCTACTACCGGCTGAACGTGGTCAACATCGAGTTGCCTCCATTACGCGAACGAAAGGAAGACATACCACTGCTCGCCGAGCATTTCCTGAA
Source organism: Dehalococcoidia bacterium (assembly GCA_046496625.1). GTDB lineage: Bacteria > Chloroflexota > Dehalococcoidia > GIF9 > AB-539-J10 > RBG-13-51-36. The sequence goes on from JAWOGR010000102.1 coordinate 104, forward strand.
CAAGTTCTCCTTGGAGAATCGGAAGAGCATAGCCGGGTTTTGCCCCGAGGCTATGGAGTTCCTTCTCGAGCATGATTGGCCCGGAAACGTCCGTGAACTCGAGAACTCCATCGAGAGGGCCGTTATTCTGGCCAAGGATGACCATATCGCCATTACCGATCTACGCCAGAAGGGTATGACACCGGCCGCTACGACCAGGCCGGGAAGAAACCTAAAAGAGATAGAGAGGGAGCACATATTGAGCACCATCCAGGAGACCGGTGAGAACTACAGTGAGGCAGCCAGGATCCTGGGCATCAGCAGGATGACGCTTTACAACAAGGTGAAGGAGTACGGCATAGGTGTAAAGAAAATGAACAACAACTGATCAGTTTCTATACACAGCCTGAGCAGGCGACAATGCTGCGCCAGTCTTGGGCTTCGAAGTCTGCCGCCCTGAAGACCCAGGGCGGCTCTTTCTGTTCCTGCTCGATACATGTGGGTTCCGCTATCCGAGGCTCGGATACGGTCGAATCGATTGGCAGGGAAATTGCGGTGACAGAGGGTGAAGGAGGTCGAAACATGAGCAAGCAAAGGATCTCAGACAGACAAGAACATGAAAAGGAGGTGCGACAGATGAAACCGGTACTGATAGTTGAGGATGAAGCCATAATGCGTGAATCACTGAGAGACTGGCTGAAGGATGGTGGCTACGAGGTAGAGACGGCCGCAGAGGGCGAAGAGGCCCTCGAGAAGATAGCCGATAGGGAGTTTGGCGTCGCGGTACTTGATCTCAAGCTGCCCGGCGAGAATGGGCTGGAGGTACTGAAGAAAGCCACGGAGCAAGATCCGAAACTCAAGGGCATCATAATAACCGCCTACCCTTCCATCGAGACAGCGGTCACGGCTATGAAAATGGGCGCGGTCAACTACATTGTGAAGCCATTCACCCCCGACGCCCTGGAGAAGGCGATCCAGGAGATCCTGGGGCCTGTTCAGGCGGAGATAAAGCCCGACAAGACCGAACCCGAGTCACCTGCTGCCCAACTCACCGTTGTCGATGAGGCAGAGGCCGAGGAAGTCACGACCATAACCGAGGATGAGATTCCTAACCGCCTCGAACAGGGTCAAGCCCACTTTGAAGCAGGACTCTATGAGGAATCCCTGAGAGAGTTCGAGTCGATTCTGAGCATAGCACCCGGACACATAGAGACTAGAGTCTGGGTTCGCAGGGCGAAGGACGCTCTTGCCCGGCCGGCGGTGGAGACCCCTGAAGGTGAAGAGGCCCCGGAAGCCGGAGTAAAGGTAAACGAGTGCATCTGGGCGAGGATGGGAGTGGTCTCCTACAGAATCTGCACTCACGACTATGACTGCCTGGCCTGCGAGTTCGACCAGGCGATGCAGGAGAAGCTCGCCGCGGGCGAACCGTCGGAGGATGACGAGGCTGCGGAGAGGCTCGCAGAACTGCCCGGACCGCAACGACTCTGCCGGTATGCCCTGAAGTCCAACGTTTCCTATCGACTCTGCACACACGCCTTCAAATGTGCGACCTGTGAGTTCGAACAGGCCATGCAGGATGCTACGGAGCGGAAGATGGCTAAGCTATCTGCCAGGAGGGAAGCTCTTAAGAAGAAAGCTGGTGCTGTGGGGCAGGGTTGATGGCAACGGCGCTGCAAGGGTGGTGTGCGTCTGAGGTGAATAGAGGGGTCAGCACCTCACAAGGTGACTGACCCCTCTGCTCTTGTCGCGGTGAAGAGTCAGGGCGGCCACTGTTAGTCAGACAGAGACCGGTTGCGGCAGGTTCAGAAGCAGCGACCGATCCGGTACTTGTCCTGTGTCGGGTGTGCTTCAGATATGGGCGCCGGACGACAGGTCTACCGCATACACAACTGTTGCCGTTTCCGAGCGAACTTGCTATACTTCTAACCCGTGTTTCGGCGCATGTTACAGAGGAATAGGGGTGGCCACAGACGCACTGATGGGGGGCCACCTTTTTTTGTGGACGATTTTGAAGACTCGAGGTGAACGTTAGAATGGAAGTGTTAAGCCCATACAAAGAAGCAACAGACGTGATACTTGAGGCTGGCGGGGAGCCTCTGAAGCTTTGCTATCAGTGTGGACTATGCACGGGTACCTGTCCCTGGAACACGGTGCGAAGCTTTCTCGTCCGCCGCATCATGCACGAAGCTCAACTGGGGGCAACTGACTTCGGCAGCGAAGATGTCTGGACGTGCGTTACCTGTAGAGCTTGCGTTCAACGGTGTCCTCGTGGTGTTGAGATCATCGATGTCATCAGGGCGATCCGGCGGGCTGTGGCCAGCCTGGGAATAGGAGTGGTTCCCGATGCACTCAGGATCTCTGCCAAGAATATCGCCGGTGTAGGCAACCCCCTTGGCGAGGCGCCGGAGAAGCGGAATGACTGGGCCAGGGATCTTAAGGTCAAGGACTTCGCTCCGGGAACAGATGTTCTGTATTTCCCGTGCTGCGTTCCCTCATACGACCCCGACGTGAAGGGTGTGGCACGGTCCACGGTGGCAATCCTCGATAAGCTGGGGGTTGACTACGGACTGATAGGCACAGGGGTGAAGTGCTGTGGAGAGGCGATCAGAAAGGCCGGACATGAGGAGACGTTTTTGGGCCTGGCGCAGAACAACATTGGACTCTTCAGTGAGAGCGGGGTCAAGACTGTACTCGTCTCTTCACCCCACTGTTACCACACCTTTAAGAGTGAGTATCCCGAACTGGGAGCCGAATTCGATGTGGTTCATATCACGCAGTATCTGGCTGCGCTCATCGAGAAGGGCGAGTTGAAGCTTTCCAAGAAGCTTGAGAAGAAGGTCATATACTCTGATCCCTGCTATCTCGGGAGACACAATGGTATCTACGATGAGCCGAGGACTATCTTGAAGAGCATTCCCGGGGTGGAGCTGATGGAGTTCCCTGACGCTCGTGAGGAAGGCCTCTGCTGCGGTGGTGGTGGCGGCAGGATATGGATGGAGACTCCCAAAGGGGAGAGGTTTTCCGACATAAGGACGGAGCAGGCCGCCGAGAGGGGGGCTGACATAATAGCCGTGGCCTGTCCCTACTGTGTTTTGAACTACAGGGACAGCGTGCTTTCCATGGGAAAGGCGGAGGCCATCCAGGTGAAGGATATCGCCGAGCTTGTTGCTCAGGCAATCTGATAACGGAGTAGTGCAATGGAAGAGATCAGGACTGGAGTCTACATATGCCACTGCGGGCTGAACATCGCCGGCACGGTGAATGTGGATGAGGTAGCCAAGTATGTGGGAACGCTTCCCGATGTCGTGATTTCGCGTAACTACAGGTACATGTGTTCCGACCCCGGACAGGACCTCATCAAGAAAGACATCAAGCAACTCAAGCTCAATCGGGTAGTGGTGGCCTCCTGCTCCCCGAGGATGCATGAACTCACGTTCCGTAAGACCGTTGAGGGTGGAGGGCTGAACCCCTATCTATACGAGCATGCCAACATCAGGGAGCAGTGTTCCTGGGTGCATGATGATAGGAGACTGGCGACCAATAAGGCAAAAGACTTGCTGCGGGCGGCTGTGATGCGAGTTCATCACCATGAACCTCTAGTTATCAGAGAGGTGCCTCTTAATCCCGATGTGCTGGTTATCGGTGGTGGCATTGCAGGGATGCAAGCCTCACTCGACATTGCCAACGGGCAGAAAAAGGTGTACCTGGTGGAGAGGGATCCCAGCATTGGCGGACGCATGGCGCAGTTGGATAGGACCTTTCCTACTCTGGACTGCTCCGAGTGCATACTCACCCCCAAGATGTCCGACACAGGACATCATCCCTTCATCGAGCTTCTATCATATAGCGAGGTGGAGGAGGTTTCAGGCTCAATAGGTAACTTCAAGGTCAAGGTGAGGAAGAAGGCTCGTTATGTGGATGAGATCAAGTGCGTAGGCTGCGGCGATTGCGAAGAGGCCTGTCCGCGCAGTGCACCGAGCGAGTATGAGATGGGTATGGCAAACAGGGGAGTGGCCTACATTCCTTTTCCTCAGGCGATTCCCAATATTGCCACTATCGATAAGAGAGAGGAAAGGCCCTGTAAAGCAGCCTGCAAGGAGGCGTGTCCCATTCATATGAACGTTCTGGGTTACGCCTGCCTTATCAAAGAGGGCAAGTTCGCCGAGGCGTATGAAGTGATAAGAAGGACCAATCCTCTTCCTGCCGTATGCGGAAGGGTCTGCTATGCTCCCTGCCAGGAGGCGTGTAATCGCGGGCAGTTTGATGAACACGTAGCCATCAGAGAACTCAAGCGTTTTGCCGCCGACCATGAGATCAAGCTGGGCAAGGCAAAGGCTGTGCCGGTGGAAAAGACCAAGGAGGAGTCGGTTGCTATCGTCGGTTCCGGTCCGGCCGGTCTGGCCTGCGCCTACGACCTGGTCAAGCAGGGATATCCTGTTACTGTGTTTGAGGCCGGCCCTGAGGCCGGTGGTCTGTTGCGCTGGGGCATTCCGGAATACCGATTGCCTAAAGAGATGCTCGATAACGACATCAGCTACATACAGGACCTGGGCGTAGAGATGAAGACAAACAGCCCGGTAAAGGACCTGGCCGAGGTGTTCGACCAGGGTTACAGGGCAGTCTTTCTCGCCACAGGTGCGGGCATGAGTCAGAGGATGGGAGTTCCCGGTGAGAACTCCCAGGGAGTCTTCCATGCCCTCGACTTCCTGAAGCAGATCAACTACGGGGTCGAGATAAAGCTGGGAAGGAGGGTCGCGGTGATAGGTGGCGGCAATGCCGCTGTTGACGCTGCTCGAGTGGCTCGGCGCCTCGGTGTTGAAGAGGTGGTCGTCGTGTACCGCCGCAGTCGCGAGGAAATGCCGGCTATGCCCAGCGAAGTTGAAGAGATGGAACATGAAGGCGTGAAGATTCAGTTCCTGGCGGCGCCTGTCAAAGTACTTTCCGACAAGCAAGGGGTCACAGGGATCGAGTGCATTCGCATGGAGATGGGAGAACCCGATGCCAGTGGCCGTCGGCGGCCTGTACCGGTGAAGGGCTCTGAATTCACCATGGAGATCGACAACGTCATAATGGCTATCGGCCAGAGTGTTGACAAAGACATGTTGCCTGAAGGGCTGACCTACACCGACTGGGGGACGCTGTCCGTCGACCCGATTACTCTGGAGACCAACGTCGATGGTGTATTCGCCGGGGGAGACGTGGTATCGGGCCCGGCCGACGTTATCGCCGCCATCGCCGCGGGCAAGAGGGCGGCGTGCTCCATAGACGCATATCTGAAGGGCGAAGAGTTCGTTCCTGAGGAAGACGGAAAGGTCGAGAAGCTCAGCAAGGAGGAGGTGGCCGGGGTTAAGGAGAGGTTTGCTTCCCGGAAGAGGGTGGGTACCGGCAGACTGGATCCAGAGAAGAGGGTCAGCAGCTTCGAGGAGGTCGAACAGACGTTTTCGCCTGAGGAAGCCCGGGATGAGGCGGGGCGCTGTCTGGCATCACTGATAGAGGGATGCTTCGAGTGTGGTGAGTGCAAGCGGGTTTGCGAGGCCGAGGCTGTCGATTTTAGCCAGACGGACCAGACAGTCGAGCTCGAGGTGGGCACCATAATAGTGGCCACAGGCTATGACCAGTTCGATCCGTCCGTTATTCCGCAGTACGGATATGGGAAGTTCGACAACGTCATAACCGGACTCGAGTTTGAGCGACTGAGCTGTGCGGCCGGTCCCACCGAAGGCAAGATCCTTCTCAAGGATGGCCGGCAGCCGGAGAGCGTGGCTCTTGTACACTGCGTTGGTAGTCGAGACAAGAACTACCATGAGTATTGTTCCAGGGTGTGCTGCATGTACGCTCTTAAATACGCCCATCTTGCCAGGGAGCTTGCCGACGCAGATGTGTACCAGTTCTACATAGACATGCGTTGTTTCGGAGAAGGTTATGAAGAGTTCTACCAGCGGTGTTCGGAGGAGGGGGTCAACTTCATACGCGGAAAGGTGGCCAAGATCACGGACGAGGCCATAACCGATGAAGAGAAGGGCAAGCTGATCGTGATCAGCGAGGACACTCTTCTGGGTAAAATGGTGCGCGTGCCGGCGGACATGGTGGTGCTGTGTTCGGCCCTGGAGGCGCGCTCCGACGCCGACGACGTTGCCAGGCTGCTCAGCATCAACCGCAGGACGGACGGCTTCTTCCTAGAGAGACATGTTAAGCTTGACCCGGTGGCCACGCCCACCGATGGCGTCTTCATCTGCGGGTGCTGTGAGGCTCCCAGGGACATACCTGACACTGTGGCGCAGGCTGAGGCAACAGCCGGCAAGGTTCTGTCGCTGATAAGCAAAGGGACTGTAACGCTGGAGGCTGCCATTTCGACTGTAGATGAGTCTATTTGCCACGGATGCGGTCGTTGTGAGGAGATCTGCGCGTTCTCCGCTCCCAAGGTGGCCGAAAAGGACGGCAGACTTGTCTCCAGCATAAACGAAGCCCTGTGCAAGGGTTGTGGTTCATGTGCTGTGGTCTGTCCGACCGGCGCGGTGTCGATAAGGCATTTCACTCAGGATGAGATACTGGCTCAAGTTGCCGCTCTGACGGAGGTGAAATAATGGCTGAATTTGAACCTCAGATTATTGCTTTCTGCTGCAACTGGTGCACGTACGCTGCTGCCGATCTGGCAGGGACAAGCCGTGTCCAGTATCCGCCGAATGTCAGGATCGTAAGGGTCATGTGCAGCGGCATGGTCAATCCCATATACGTGCTGAAGGCTTTTGAGGGCGGCGCCGACGGGGTCCTCGTTGCAGGCTGTCATCTTGCCGATTGTCACTACCTGGATGGTCCCAATAAGTGCGATGACATGGTTGCGAAACTGAGGAAGATGCTCCACGTGCTGGGCCTTGAGGATAAGCGACTCAGGCGCGAGATGGTATCGACCTCTGAAGGGGTGCTCTTTGCCCGTGTGATCAGGGAGATGGTGGAGGAACTCAAAGAGTTGGGCCCTTCGCCTTTGAAAGCCAAGATGGAGGCTCCGGCGTGAACTTAGAGGACATAGTACAGAAGACCAAGACCTACTATTGCCTGGAGTGCGGCAAATGCACGAGCATATGTCCGGTCTCCAGATATGACTCGGGTTTCTCTCCCAGGATGATAATCGAGCACGCGTTGCTGGGCTTTGAGGATGACCTGGTTCATAACAACAAGCTCTTCTCTTGCCTGACCTGTTACACATGCCAGCCGGAGTGTCCCAGCGATGTCGACTTCCCGGTTTTCGTACGTGAGGCCAGGGGCATGGCGCAGGATAGCGGTCAACACGGTATCTGTGCCCATTCCGGTCAGGTGCAGTCATTGGCCAGGCTGATGGCAAACCCTGCCGTCAGGCAGAACAGACTGGACTGGCTGTCGAAGGAGTATCGAGTTTCGGACAAGAGCGATGTCCTTTTCTGGGTGGGATGCGCGCCCTATTTCGAGCCGATATTCGAGGACCTGGATTTCAGCGCTCTTGACATAGCCCGGGCCAGTCTCAAGACAATGAATCTGCTGGGCATCGAACCCATGCTGCTTCCCAACGAGCGGTGCTGTGGTCATGATGCGCTCTGGACCGGTGATATCGAGACATTCAAGAAGCTGGCGGAGCATAACGCCGCCCAGATCAAGGAGGCCGGGGTCAAGAAGATCGTCTTCTCCTGTCCCGAGGGCTACCGCACATTTAAGATGGACTATCCCGATTATGTTGACCTGGATTGTGAAGTGGTCCATCTCTCCGAGCTACTGGCGGAGAAGATGGGGCAGAACGGCCTGAAGCTAAAGGAAGTTAAGAAGAAGGTCACCTATCAGGATCCGTGCAGACTGGGCAGGCATATGGGTGTATATGATGCTCCGCGGAAGGTGATCCAGTCGATTCCGGGCATAGAACTGATAGAGATGCAGCATAGCGGACGACAGTCTATATGCTGCGGCACCAGTGCCTTCACCAATTGCGATGCGTACTCCAACGCGCTGCGGGCGGAGAGATTGTCAGAGGCCAGGGCCACGGGTGCAGATTTGCTGATCACCGCCTGTCCCAAATGCCAGACCCATCTCAAGTGTGCAATGACGGACAAGGGGGACGAGCATCGAGCGATTCCGAAGATTGAGATCATGGACCTGGCGAACCTGGTCGCGGAGGCCATCGGAGAGAAGTCATGACTAAAGGTGACAACGGACGCAAATCTATACTGGTGATCGGCGGCGGTATAGCCGGTATCCAGGCTTCACTTGACCTGGCGAATATGGGCTTCAAGGTCTACCTGGTTGAGAGGGCGCCGAGCATCGGCGGCAGGATGGCACAGTTGGACAAGACCTTCCCTACTAATGACTGTGCCATGTGTATCCTTGCCCCCAAGATGATAGAAGCGAGCTCGCACCATAACATAGAGTTGATGACCTACTCCGAGGTGGAGAAGGTTTCCGGGGAGGCAGGGGACTTCAAGGTACAGGTGAAGAGGAAATCCTCCTTTGTTGACTGGGAGAAGTGCACGGGATGCGGAGTGTGTGAGGAGGGATGCCCCGTCATCGTGTCGAACGAATTCGACTTCGGGGTTGGAACAAGAAAGGCCATATACATGTACTTCGCCCAGGCTGTTCCCAAGAAGTGCGTCATCGACAAGAAGGAAGAGAGGCCATGCAAAGCGGCGTGTATAGATGCCTGTCCCGTTCACACCAACGTGCCGGGTTATATCAAGCTCATCTCCGGAGGGCACTTCAAAGAGGCCTACAAGCTGATAAGGGAGACGAATCCGTTCCCCGCTTGCGTCGGCCGGGTATGCTATGCGCCATGCGAGGACGTGTGCAATCGCGGGGAGTTGGACGAACCTCTGTGCATCCGCGATCTTAAGAGGATTCCTTCCGACCAGTGGAGCATTGAGGAACTGGAAGTGCCGACCGTTACAAAGACAGACAAGAAGGTGGCCATAGTCGGCTCAGGCCCTGCCGGTCTGGCAGCCGCCAATGACCTTGCTCTGAAGGGCCACAGCGTGACCGTCTTTGAGGCTCTTCCCGAACCGGGAGGCATGCTCCGCGTCGGCATACCGGAATACCGACTGCCCAATGATATTCTACGTCAGGAAATAGGCTACATCCAGAAGCTCGGTGTTGACATAAGGACCGGCGTTCAGGTCGGCAAGGATGTTGAACTCAAGAAGCTCAAGGAAGACTACGATGCCGTTTTCCTGGGTGTCGGGGCACACGGTGGTATGAAGCTGGGAGTAGAAGGTGAGGATTCTCCGGGAGTAATGGACGGAATCGGGTTCCTTCGCGCTTCAAGCCTTGGCGAGAAGGTCAAAGTTGGCAAGAAGGTGGCCATAATCGGAGGCGGCAACACAGCTGTTGATTGCGCCTGTACTGCCAAGCGCCTGGGAGCGCAAGAGGTAACCATCGTTTATCGTCGTTCGCGCTCCGAGATGCCGGCTGCCGAGGAGGAAGTGGAGGCGGCCGAGAAGGAAGGGGTGAAGATCGAGTTCCTTACGGCCCCGACAAGGTTCCTCGCTGACGGAAAGAAGCTGACCAAGATGGAGTGCGTGCGTATGGAGCTCGGAGAACCCGATGCCAGTGGCCGCCCCCGGCCCGTTCCCGTCAAGGGCTCTGAGTTCACCATTGCGGTGGATACTGTTATCTCCGCACTGGGACAGGTTCCCGAGACGGATTTCGTCAAAGAGTTAGGAGTTTCTCTCTCGAAGAGGGGCACGATCGAAGCCGATCATGAGACAGGGGTGACCAGTGTGGAAGGAGTGTTTGCCGGGGGTGATGTGGTTACCGGGCCTGCCTACGTCATTGATGCCATAGCTGCGGGCAAGAAGGC
>JAWOGR010000157.1:0-5629 GCA_046496625.1 Dehalococcoidia bacterium
TCGTGGTTACGGGCTCTTGTCCCAGCACCTCGCTCAGCGTCTGCGGCCGCCACTTGCGGTAGAAAACCTCGGAACCCATCTGATCGCGTTCATTATACCACCCCTGCACCTATCCCCGAAACAAGATCGCTACGGCAGATAACCGGTGCTTTGTACCTGTCGAACAAGGGTCGTGTCCTGGTAGGGGGCAAGCCAGTAGTTGAACGCTTGACAATCTGAACGCCAAAGTATATAGTCGTACATTAGATGTCGGAGCCCGAGCCCCGGTAGAACCCCGGGCGACGAACTCCGATTGTCTGGTTAGTTAGCGGGACGGGCATCTTGAGGTCCTGAGTTGATCCGGACACAAAGGTTGGTGCACCATGAAGGGCACTTCAAGGGGGATGGCCGGGTTCGCGTTCTCTAGAGCGTTAGTACTTCTACTCGTTCTCATTATCGGTTCATACTTGATGATCGCCGTCATGAACTTGGGTGGCGAGCTGGACAGGATCGTCGAGGCACGGGTCCGACACGAGATTGCCCTTGAGGTCGCCCGCCACCCGGAGTTTCAGAATCTATCCCCAGATGAGCGTCAGGCGCTGGCCGATGAGTTGGTAGAACTGGAGCTCAAAAGGCAGGGGTTCGACCGACCATTGGTAATACGCAACTTCAGGCACTGGTGGTGGGCGGTCTCCCTCGACCTGGGTACGGTTGTTACAGTTATCGGCGAACGTGTCGAGATACGCACCATCCTGGCGGATCGCTCGGGGCCGACGTTCCTTCTGTTTGGAACGGCGATCGTGCTCGTATTGTTCATCTCTTTCCTTGTTGCTCGCATCGCCTCTCGACGGCCGGGCAGTCTTCTAGATCGGCTGGTTCTTCGGTTGGCGCCGATCTCGGCGCTTCCTGCCTGGTTATTCGGAATCTTTCTCATACTGATCTTCGCCTCTGCCCTCCACGATACCCCCCTGGCCTTGCCTTGGGGAGGAATGACGCCCCCGGGAACGCAGCAGGGGCTCACGCCGGGATACGTCTTGATCGTCTTCAGGCATATGATCCTGCCCGTGTCAGCCATACTGCTCGGCTCTATCTTCGCTGCCACCTACTCCTGGCGGACCTTCTTCGTCGGACACTCGAGCGATGAGCATGTGGAGCCAGCAGTGTCAAGCGAGTCACCCGGGCGGGCGGTCGACAGGAGTTCTTTCCTGCGCCCGACGCCGCCCGGCATCATCAAGCACTTCCTGGTGCTGGCAGCCAGTGTGTTGATGGCATCAATCGTTGTGGAGATACTGTTCAACTGGCCGGGCCTCGGACGGCTCCTCTACCAATCAGTCATGATGGGTGACACTGCGGTTATGATAGGTGTGCTCGTGATCTACGGGTATGTCCTTGCGTTCCTGGCGGGGATGGCCTTCTTGCTGGACTATTGCGACGTGTGGGAGAGCCTGAGGCGAGGGAGGGTGGCTGCACAGGGAGGTGAGTGACGCATGACCAGGAGCCTGTCAAATCTGAAGCAACTCAGTTGTCACCCGTCGCTGGTCGTGGGGCTGGTGCTGATTGCCATCCTGGTGGGCATGTCCCTGTACGCGGTCATCGCCATACCTTACTCGGAGGCTATCGGGCTGTGGCGCGACCCGGGTGAGCGTGTTGAGAACCCCAAGTTCGCCCGGCCGGTGTGGTTCGATCTGCTCACCTCCGATAGACTGCCCCGGACGATCATCGTCTCCAGTCACGATGCTGGCATCGTGCGAATCGAGTCCCTTGATGACAACAGAGAACTGTATGAAGTCGTGCTGCCCTTCTCGTACCAATATGACGCGTTTCCCAGCGAACTCACCCTCTCAACGCTGGTGACCGGAGGAGAGGAGCGGACGCCCGTCTCCGTTGCCTGGGAGACGGAGACGGGTGATACCATATTACTGGGGGAGTATCATGCACGGCAGTCACACACTTACTACATCTCTCAGGACGGAGATCTCCGGGATCGGCTGGGGATGGCACCTCACCGAGGATTGTTCGCCGACCTGCACGATGCGGGTCGCATGCTTAAGGGAGATTACCGGCTTGTGCTCAGGGCCGAGGTCCCCCGAGATGCCGAGGTGGAGGTCAGGCTGGTTGTGTATGGACAGGTGCACGGCCCGTTCGGAACCGACCATATGCGGCGCGACCTGACGGTGCCCATGGTGTGGGGGGCGGTCGTCGCGCTTTGGTTCGGGATCCTGGCCGCTCTCGCTTTTCAACTGGGAAACTTATTGCTGGCGCTGATGGGCAGACGGTACCGAGAGAGAGTGGATCCACTCTTCCTGAGGCTGACCGATGTGAATACCATCTTGCTGTTACTACCTATCCTGATAGTGATCAGCCATCTCTACCAGCTAAGGATATGGGTTATTCTCGCGTCTGCCATAGTGTTGAGCGGTGGCATGGCTGTCATAAAGGTATTGAGGGCGGTGTTCCTGCCGTCAGTCGAGGTGCCTCACAGCGGGCCGGCCCCGGCTTCAAGGGCTGTGATGGCGCTACTTCTTCCCTCGTTCCTCCTTACAGTTCCCGCGTTTGTCTTTCTGGAGGCTGCACTGGGCCTCTTCGGCCTGGGCGATCCGTTCCTGCCCACCTGGGGAAATGTGTTGTATGACGCGTTTGTCCAGAGCGCCCTGTATCACGGGCACTACTATTGGATACTGCAGCCTCTGCTGCTCCTCATGGTGCTCGGCATCGGCTTCGCCATGGCCGGCTATGCCCTGCACCGCATCTACAACCCGAGGCTACAGACGGAGAGGTGAAAGGCCCATCTGCACAAGTCGTCTGCAATAGCTGCATTCACAGGCCCTGCCTGCATGTGGCAGTACGTCGCATGTAGGACAAGACAACGTTCTTAACCCGCCACACTGCACTCCGGCTGAGCCTGAGCGCGTAGCGTTGCTGTCTGCCCCTGTAAAGCTAAGAGATAGTGTACCCGTGGATCTATCTGCTGGCCATCTTCTCGGCCCAGTTGCCAGCCCCCGGCACCTTCCACATCTTGCCGGTTCCCGCCTGGATCATCAGGACTATCCACAGTATCACCATCAGTATCCAGATGAGTGTGCCAATGACTCCGGCGAACGCGACAAGTCCGGGTGAGAAGGTAGTGACGCCTATAGCGACAAGAATCCCCGAGAAGATGATCTGGGCTACGGTCAATACACCAAAGACCATGATGGACTGCCAGGCATGGAACTTAACGAACGTGCTCTTCTTCTCGATGATCACGAAGATTATCCCGGTTATCCACGTAAACAGGTAGCATAGAAGTCCGGCAACGTTGGCCGACATGCCTGTGCTGCTCTCAGCTTCGGGCTTAGCTCCGCCTTCGGACGGCTGTGCGGGAACCCCGAATCCCTCTCCGCACTTGGAGCAGAACTTGGCCCCGTCAGGGTTTTCCGTGCCACACTTGGAACAGAACATATTCACCTCCTGGCACTGAATCTATACTAAAGCTGTCCTGTTGTCAATAGGATAGACGGCTCAAGACAGGGGATTCGTGCACAATGCTGTCAGAGCGAAGAGTTGTCTGCTCTGCCAGGGATCCCCGGTATGAGTTTTCGATGGGTGTGCTGTTCTCTTACACCTACGAGTTCTCGATCTTTGTGAAGGTGCTGTGAATATCGGCCAACTCGTGCTTCATGCGATGTATAACTACGATCAACTCCAGCATCACCCGGTAAAGGAGCAACGAGAGAAAGAAGTACAACGGGGCGATGACCAGGAGCGTGACGACTCCGTAGCCGGGTCCTACCATGAACATGATCGCTATCATGAATATGGCCGCGATGCCGGTCACGACCAGTAGAACGCCGTACAGGATGCCGATGATCCGCGGAGTAACGAAGTGCCTGAAGCTGAAATCAAAGAGCGATGACATGAACCCTTTCCTCTCTTCCATATGTTGTCTCCTTTCGCTTGACTCCTCCGGAGCCGATGACTCAGTAGCTGCGGCTCACAGGTCGGGCTTAGCGACCGGTCCGCTCTGCAGTGAATCTATATCAAACACAGGGGCTGTGTCAATACGACTTAAAATCGAGACCTGTCCCGGCAGAACTCACCCTAGTATCGTCAGAACTCCCTGGCGTATCATCTTCACAGCAATGGCGGCCAGAAACAGCATTACTACCTTAGATATAGCAGACACCCCTGTATCGCCTAGAAAGCTCACGATGCGGCTGGCCTGCCTGAACAGCAGCCACTGTATGAGCAGGTTAAGGACAAAGGAGAGAATCACTATGGGAATGGAGTACAGGTCTGTGAGCAGTAATAGAGTGGCAAGTATGGCTGGCCCGACAACCACCGGGATGCCTATCGGTACAACTCCAACCATGCCTGAGGCCGAAGGATCCTGAGCCTCCATCATCTTGCCGCTGAGCAGATCCTTGATAGCCAGAACCAGCAGGATGATGCCCCCGGCCACCAGGAAATCGGCGACCTGGATGCCCAGAAGCAGAAAGATGGCCTTCCCAATAGCCACGAACACCAGTCCCAAGCCAAGCGCAGTCAGTGTTGCCAGATGTGCAGTACGCCTGCGCTGAGTGGGAGCTGTCCCCTGCGTCAGCGCCAGGAAGATGGGAAGGTTTCCCACTGCGTCCATGGCCACAAACAAGGGAACGAAGGTCATCCCCAGGTCCCGGATCACAGACACTACTCCCATTGAAGGACTTCTCTATACCCGCTCTAGCTCAGGGTAGAATCTCCGACATCGTTCGTGCGCTCCGGAGTGGAGGCAACCCGTAGAGTCCCTTGAGGGCCATATGAGGAGGTGGGCAGACTGTACTCACACGGCCTCATCTTGCCGGAAGACCCAGGTGAGCGAGACCACACTATCGTCTTCATCAAGGCCCATCACCCTGGCTCCCCGGCCACCCCTGCCCTGAATCGAGATCTGTTCCATGGGGATGTTGACCACGTTGCCTTTGAGAGATAGCATTACCAGAGAGCCCTGGTTAGAGACGAGCCTCCCTGCCATAAGATGCCCCGTCAACGGGCTTACCCGGTAAGCACGTATACCTTTGCCTCCCCGGTTGTGAACAGGGTAGTTCCTTATAGGAGTCAGCTTGCCAAACCCCTTCTCGGTTACTGTGAGCACATAGGCATCGGGGAAGACGATGCCCATACCAACAACATGATCGTCGACGAGGCGAATGCCGCGGACGCCGCCGCTGGTTCGAGAAGCGGTTCTCAGGTTGTCGGCCCTGAATCTCATGGCCTGACCGTTTCGACTCACCAGTATCACCTCGTCGTCGGCGCCGACTACCCCGGCTGATATCAGCTTGTCCTTGTTCCTGAGCCCCATGGCTATGATGCCGGTTTTCCTTATGGAGGCAAACGCGCTAAGAGTGGTCTTCTTTATCGTGCCCCCTCTGGTGGCCATCAACAGGAATTTGTCGGAAGGAAAGCCTGGTATTGCCAGCACCACTGTTACCTCGTCCTCAAGGTCGACAGGCAAGAGGTTGACAAGGGCTATGCCTTTTGCGGTGCGTGATGAATCCTCGGGAATCTCGTAGCACTTAAGGCAGTAGACCTTGCCCGTGCTGGTGAAGAAGAGCAGATTGTCGTGAGTATCGGCTACCAGGATATGGTTGACGGTATCACGATCCCGGACTACCATGCCGATGACTCCCTT
>JAWOGR010000136.1:0-3999 GCA_046496625.1 Dehalococcoidia bacterium
GATCATTGCCGGTTTACTCATACTCATATTCCCTCATTTACTGGCGTGGATAGTCGGTATCTTCCTGATAATCTGGGGCGTTCTCACGCTGTTGGGCAAGAAATGAGAGAGGCATGACCCATAGTCTTAAGAAAGGAGGTACGATTCGATGCCAACAATTGGATTTCCTGCTCTAGGTCTATACATGGGGATAGCGAGCCTTGTTTTTGGCGTCATTGTCATGATCTTCCCCAAGATACTGAACTACTTGATCGGTATCTACCTTATCATCATTGGCGTAATGGCTATCATAGCTTACCTCAGGTAGAGATGACTCAGGACGCGCTGACTGAGTAGCGCCAATAACCGAAGGGAGATCAATATGCTTGGTTTTCTCTGGCTCATCGCGATTATCATCCTGGTCTTGTGGCTGCTGGGACTGCTTATCGGCTTCATAGCAGGCCCCTTCCTCTGGGTTCTGCTTGTGATTGGAGTCGTCTTGCTGATCTTCTGGGTGATGCGGCGAAGAAGATAAGAATCAGTTGTTAGTCCCGCATTTGAATGTGCTGAGGTGCAAGCAAGAGCGTTAGAGTTTGAGGCGAATCAACGCAAGAACACTGACTGAAAGGAAGGAGGGAAGCATGCCAAAGAAAGGCGGGACTGGACCGGCCGGAAGCGGGCCGCGGGATGGGCGCGGTCAGGCAGCAGGCGGAAGAGGTCAGAGGGGCACTCGAGAGGGGCAAGGAGCCAAGAGTGGAGGTAAGAAAGGCGGATGCAAGTAGAAGGCGATTCTGCAGAACGAAGGCCGATAATGCAGTCTGGAAGGCGCTGGCCATCGAAAGTCCTGCGGCGTCCCGGCCAGATTATTCAACTCCGCTGCACAGTCAGCGACAGCTTGACAGGCCAGGAGGCGGGCACTTACCATAGTGGAGTTGAAGAGTATCACCGCCTCTAAGAGGCCTGTACGGCCCGGGACGGGATTCAAGGTCCGGGTTTCAGTAACCATTGTCAGGCTCGCACTGGAACTGCTGGCGATATATGCTGTCTGGCGCTGGCTCCTGCCCGACATCGATATACAGTTGCCGTTCTGGCTGCTCATCCTCGCCATGGTTGCGTGGGTCTCGTTCTCGGTATTCAGGTTCGTCCTTGCCACACGCGCCCTGAGGGCGCCGGAGACGCCCGGGCTGCCTTCGCCGGTAGGAAGCGTGGGCAGGGTGCAGACCCCTCTGGCCCCTCATGGTACGGTGAGGATCAAGGGCGAGACGTGGCCGGCCATCCTCGTCGAAGGCGAAAGGGCCGAAGTCGGCGACGAGGTCACCGTTATGGATATGGACGGGCTGCGCCTTAGCGTTCGGTCGAGAAAGCTTTCCGAGTGATCCGGTGATCGCGACGGCAATACTTTGAGAGTCGTGCACTCATCAAGAACGATGCACCGCAATGCTTAGCCGTCTGCCGAAAACGGCTCAGCCGGACGCAGGGCAGATCCCGGCTTCAGGGGTCTGATCGGGGCAGATCGATGGGGGTGACAGGTCACATTCCAGATCCGGAAGAACTCTCCTCCTCTTAATGATCCGGTGCCAGTCTCCATAGCAGTAAATCCCCTGGAAGACGGCTGCCGCAAGGACTCCGTAGAACACCTCTGGCGTCATGATGTAGACACCCTTTGTCAGAAGCGCTCCTCCAACAACCACCGCTATCAACCAGTGATGCAGGTGGAGCTGGTAACTCCGCCAGGGGATGATGATAGACCTCACAACTCCCTGATGCCCCTCTCTCCGGCCACTGAGGAACTTGGTGATGAAGAAGGCGATAAACCAGGCCTTATAGCACATCACACCCAGCACGATGCAGACAGCGACCAGTCCGATCAGGACCATCTTCTTCTTCAGCCCGCTTGTCATGGCGATCCTTCTCATGGTGGTTCCTTATGGCCCCGGAGTTTCGCCAATTATACCACCTTTTTCGAGCGGTTGTACGAGTAGAGGCATAGCCCACCGTGAATTATCGCTCACCCCGGCTCCTCCGGAATGCGCAGCCTTGCCCTCTGACCTGCCACCCGGGACAGACGGACGTACGGGTCGGGAGTGCAAAACACGATTCCTCCTGACTATCCGCCGGCCGCCGACAGGTGTCGGCACATGATGCTCTTGACAGGCCCCCCTCACCCATCTACACTATTGACAGAAATGCACAGCGAGGTCGTACATCTGTGATATGCCCTGTTTGTGACGAGGCCATGCTGGTCGTCGAGTATCACAACGTCGAACTCGACTACTGCAATAGTTGCAAAGGCGTGTGGCTTGACGAGGCCGAGCTTGAGCTGCTCCTCGAGTCCCACACCTTCGAAGAGGCGAAGAAGCTGCTTGATGACATTCTGGAGTCCAGGGAGGCAGTGACTTCAGAGAAGAAGCACTCCTGCCCGATCTGCGGCCACAAGATGAAGAAGACGGCCATAGGAGAAGAGCCGGGCATCATCATCGACATTTGCCCTGATGAACACGGACTGTGGTTCGACGGCGGCGAAATCAACCAGCTGATAAGACACCTGGCCGGTAAACACCTTTCCGAAGGTGATTCCAGGGAGCGGGTTCTGGGTTTCCTGGAGGAGGTGTTCGAAGCCCCGCAGCAGGCCGCAGAAGGCGGTCGAGTAACTGGCGAGCAAAACAGCAAAGGAGGTTCTGTATGATACCAGGCATCATTATCGGAGTCATCGTAGTAATCCTTCTCATCATGTTCATAGGCAACTACAACGGGCTGGTAAGGTTGCGCAACCAGGTGAAGAACGCATGGGCGCAGATCGACGTTCAGCTGAAGCGGCGCTACGACCTCATCCCCAACCTGGTGGAGACTGCCAAGGGCTATATGAAGCACGAGCGGGAGACCCTCGAAGCAGTGACCAACGCCCGAAATCTTGCCCAGGGGATGTCGGGGGCAGGGGCAGCTGAAAGGGCCAAGGTCGAAGGCGAGCTGAGCTCCGTCCTGTCCCGTCTGCTGGCCGTGGTGGAGAACTACCCCGACCTCAAGGCAAACCAGAACTTCCTCGCACTACAGGAAGAACTCACCTCGACCGAGAACAGGATAGGCTTCTCACGTCAGTTCTACAACGACTCGGTGCTGAGATACAACAACAAGACCCACGTGTTTCCCTCCAACATCGTTGCCCGTATGATGGGATTCAAGGAAGACTCCTTCTTCGAGGTCACCCTGGCCGCCGAGAGGGAAGCACCCAGGGTCAGCTTCACCTAGTAAGACGCTTCAGCCGTGTGGGAACAGATAAGGTCTAACCAGATAAGGTCGGTGGTGCTCACCATAGGCATGGGAGCACTGCTGATCCTTATCGGCTATTTCCTCGGCTTCTACTTCTTCGACAGCCCTACCGCAGGCCTCGTCATCGCCATCCTCTTATGGGCGATCATGAGCCTGGTCGCCTACTTCCAGGGCGATAGCATCCTCATAAGAATGGCCGGCGCGAAGAAAATCGGGCCTGACGACCACCCGCGCCTCTACAACGTGGTGGAGGAGATGAAGATCGCCTCCGGGCTGGAGGCTATGCCCGACGTCTACATCATCGACGACTCCGCGCTCAATGCCTTCGCCATCGGCCGCGACCCCAGTCGGGCCTCGGTCGCCATCACGTCGGGGCTGCTGCAGAGGCTGAACCGCGATGAACTACAGGGTGTGATCGCCCACGAGATCTCCCATATCAAGAACCGAGACGTGCTGCTTATGGCCATGTGTGCCGTACTGCTCGGCACCATCGTGATCCTGGCCTGGTACGGCTCGCGCTTCATGATCTTCGGCGCCATGACCGGGTCGAGGAGAAGCTCATCGAGGGGCGGGGGACAGGGCAACCTGATAATCCTGGTCGTGGCCCTCGTGTTCATGATACTGGCGCCCATTATGGCCCAACTCATCTACCTGTCGGTCTCACGCAAGCGTGAATACCTGGCGGATGCTTCGGCAGCCCTCTACACAAGATATCCTGAAGGACTGGCCTCGGCTTTGGAGAAGCTGGGCGCC
>JAWOGR010000162.1:0-15022 GCA_046496625.1 Dehalococcoidia bacterium
ATCGCACTCGCGGTAGACCTTGCGTATCTCATCACCGGCGAACTCCCTGACCATACCCATGATCATCTGCTGCTCTTCTGTGGGACTAAACGAAATCATGCATCTCTCCTTTCCGGCGGCGTTTGCACAAGGCGCCCTTGCTCAAACCTATGTACTCTAGCACCGGCAACGTATTTAGTCAAAGGCTGCTGGAGGGCCTGTCGCCTCGATTATAGGCGCACGCCGAGCACATTAGAGCGGTGCTGCGCCCTGACAACAGCGGGCCTACGCCGGATTGGAAGGTGTGCCAGTTGAGTCAACGCAAGCGTCCTCATAGAGACTGCCCACAGACAGGGGGCCTCTGCCGTTCCCGAGCGCCCGCTGTACCGTGTGTACTACCTCAGTTCATGCAGTTCGGCCCTCAGCACCTTGCCCAAAAGATTCTTGGGCAATGATTCAACAAACTGCACCGTCTTGGGCAGCTTGAAGGAAGGCAGTCGCTCCTTGCAGAAGAAGATCAGTTCGTCTTCGCTTACTTCTTGATCTCCCAGTACCGGCCCAGAATGCCGCTGCCCACCCAGCAGGCTATGGCTATAATCAACCCGATGAAAAAGCCGTACGCAGGGGTGAACAACCCCACCAGGAGCACTATCAACCCGACCAGACCGATAAGACTGACATAGGCTATCTTCGCGTTTCTCGACATCTTAGTCCCTCCTAACTTTGGTGTTCTTCTCTTCAGACGGTGCTTGCCGTGTTGTCCATTGAGTTGTGCCCTCGGACGATCGCGCAACCAGAACCAGGAGTTGAGAATACCACATAAGGCATTGTATCTAGTGTCGCAGAGCAACGTCGTGCGTTGAGGAACTACCTATCACTGCTCAGAATCTCCCCGGCCCAACTAACAGCCCGCTCAAGTTCTCCCTCCTTCAGAGGCCCCTCCTTCCCCTTAACGTAGAAGGCTTGAGGCGACACCACCAGATCCGCACCCTTCTTCTGTAGGCTGTCGGCGATCTTCCCTGCTGCAAAGCCAAGGATCTTCACCCATTTCGCGGCGACTCTGGTATCGAATGCAGCCACCTTGATACCTCCGAGTGAAGACCGAGGCACCCTGCCAAGGAAGTCCTGCATCGCCTGCGTGAGCCTGCCCCCATGGGTCGGACATCCCGCGATGAGAAGGTCGCCGGATGAAAGCTCCGAGATGTCGGCCTCACTTGCTCGCATCACCTTCACCTCTCCGTGTGACGCGACTCCCTCTGCAATAGCACTAACTACTTTCTCCGTATTCCCGTACACCGAGTCGTACACTATCAGTGCCTTCATTCGCCATACCTCCTTTGTGCGGCTACTCACCTACTGAGCAATCGTAACCATCAACCTCACAAACCGCACCAGGGCACTTATCCCCAGAGCAACCGCAACGACGACGAAGATGATAGTCATCGCCGACGGCATTATCCCGGCAACGTAGTCACTCCGAATCCCACTGAAGTCAAACGGGAATATGGCTATCAGGTTCACCATGACTGCCACACCTATCGCAGCGAGGACTATCTGGATGATCTCCCTCAACGGATATCTGTCGTAGATTATGAGAACCACGTATGCGGCTATAGTTACTACCAGCGCAGTAGCCAAAATGGGTAAGAAGGTGAAATAGGCGTGGGTGAGAATCGGCACCCTGATGATGTCTCCACCCGGGCCGGAGTAGTAGTAGGCTATGTATCTGTGGAAGAATGCGAAGAACAGGAGCAGAAGAACGTTGAAGACGATGGCAACGCTGTAGCCTGCAACCCTGGCAGGCCTGGCACGCAAGTACCGGTCATCCGCAGGCCGCGCCTCTTGACCGCGCTTCTGCGTCGAAGGTTCAGACGTGGATCCTGAAGCAGACTCCGATGGCCCGCCTGTTGGGCTATCGGACGACTCTGCAGTGTCAGCGGTGGTTGCCGGTGTGCCTGTCTCCTGTTCCTTTCCAGTCCCGGGTCTTCCCGTGCGCCACTCCACTGGCAGCACGCCCTCGGCTACCAGACCGGCCAGCGGGAGCCTGTATAGCTCGCCCTGATGAGCCTTCACCATCATCACTATCCAGACAACGAGAACAAGGATACCGATGATCGGGCCAAACACGACCCCGGCGTAGGGTATGATTCGGACAAAGACGCCGACAATCGCCAGCCCGCCGAATGCAACTATTGACTGCAGAGCGTGAAAGCGGACGAACCTGTTCTCCTGCTCGATAACAAGAAATATGATGCCGGTGATCCAGAAGCCGAGATAACAGAGCAACCCGGCAGTATTCGGCTCCAGTCCGGTGCTCGAACGCCCCCCTGTCACACGCTCCCTTCGTTCGGCCTCGATCCGCGCCTTCTCCTCCTCGTAGATCCTACGCTTCTCGTCCGGTGATAGTTCCATCATGACCTCCCTGCAGAATAGTAGCAATCATGCCAGCTGTCGTCAACGGCGACCCCTTGCCTTTAGCGGATATCTGAGCCGCGACACCGCGCCCATTACGATTGTGGAGGTTGACGCTCTCAACCCAAATGCGCTAGTATCCGAGTGGCGCAGGTACGCCACTCAGAACCTTCGGTAGGCGGCACTACATGAGGCTCGAGTCCAGATCACTTGCCATCCTGATCACGTTCCTGGCTATACTTCTAATCCCTAGAGTGGCCGGCCAGTTGGCCACATTGTCGGGTGCATGGTTCGGCAGCATCGACCCTGACGGAGTCTATCTCTGGATTTCCTTACACCACATCTGGCAGTTGATACTGACAATCGCTTTGATGCTCATCTTCAACCGGCATCTTGGGGCCTGGGGATTCAACATTGACAACCGTGAAACCAGTTTGCGTCATCTTAAACTGTTCGTCTTATACGCTACCGGCTTCTTCGTGATACAGGACTTGGTGCTCTATTTCGTGGCATCACCGGTATGGATCGACTTTCCTCTAACGCTGGAGAACGTGTTGGGCTATCTGGGCTTCCAGTTCTTGCTTTCAGGCACGTGTGAAGAACCTCTCTTCAGAGGATTCGTCATGGCAATGCTATACCCTGCATTTGCCGGCAGCCTCAATATCAAGAGCATTGAGATTCCGCATTCGGGTCTGATTGCTGCAATCTTCTTCACACTGGCTCATATCGGGTTTTCCGTATGGCCTCTTGAGATTACACGTATCCACCCGCCGCAGCTTGTATTGTCATTCGTCATGGGGATTATCTATGCAACTATGTTCCACCGAACCCGTAGCTTGCTGGCTCCCATTTTGGCGCATAACTACGTGAATTCTCTGTTAGTGGGGCTGAATATGCTATGGGTTGTGCTGGCTCAGTAAGGCGCAGGTCATGAAGAGAGTATTCATACATATCGGAATTGCCATTTTGTGTACAGCCATAGGAGTTTCCATCTGGCTGTACATTAACAATCTCATATTTCCGGCGCAGCCCGTGCCCTTCGAGCCGGAAGACCAGGTTCTCAGTGGATCGGACATGCTGCAGCCCTCCGAGATGATGGAGGACCTCCACTATCTTGTCGATACGATAGAGAGTGTTCATCCTGATCCGTATGCCTATATCGGTGAGGAGGAATGGGAGAGGCGCAAGGGTGCCCTTGAGGCTGTGTTCACGGACTCTCTATCGGCCGCGCAGTACTACTTCGCTTTGAGCAGCCTGGTCACCTCGGTAGGAGACGCGCATACCATATTGCGATTCGAGGAGACCGACAAAGGTTTGGCCCTGACATTCGAATGGGTCGAAGAGGGACTCGTCATAGCCGAGGATTCCGGGCAGTTCCGGAAAGGTGATCTGATCCTGGCCATGGGCGATGGAAGTCCGCGGCAGCTACTTGATCGGATGGATGGGATAGTTTCTTCGGAGAATAGCTACAGAGTCAAAGACGAGTCGACAAGGCATCTGCGAAGAAGGCCCGTCCTCGAGCATCTCGGGCTCGTCCGGAATGAAGCCGTCCCTCTCACTGTGGAGAGAGGCGGTGACATTCTGGAGCTTACGGCACAGTTTGCGGTGGAGCTGCCCGGCCTGAAGAAACGCTCTCATGAACTGCTGGAACAGCGACACGACTGGTACGTGAACCGGGAGAATGACCTTGGCATATTCAGCCTGGTAGTTTGCGTAGACGACGAAGTCCTAAGAAGAGATGTTGGGGAATTCTTCGCTGCTGTGAGCGATAACGAAATCGAGACCGTTGTCATCGATTTGCGCGAGAACATCGGAGGGCAATCCCGCGTTGTGGAATCGTTTCTTGAATACCTGCCTGCAGAGAGCTACCTCACTTACGGCAGCACGATTCGCTATTCCGAGCAGGCTGCGGAGAGGATAGGCATGCGAAGGACAAGAGGTACCTCGACGTATCCGCCATCGACCAGACGGGTGCAACCTGTGGATGACCCATTCAAGGGAGATGTCTTCATACTGATAGGAAACCGGACCTTCAGTGCCGGCAACTGGATAGCGGTGGTATTCCGTGACAATGACCTCGCCACGATTATCGGCGAGCCGACTGGCAATGCACCCTCGTCTTTCGGCGACATGATCTCCTTTCAGCTCCCGAACAGCAGGTTTGTCCTGGGTGTCTCATACAAGTACTTCACGCGTCCCGACCCCTCGAATGACCCTCAAGACACGCTGTACCCTGATATCCTGATCAACCGGACGCGAGACGACCTTATCCATGACATCGACCCGGTCATCGACTACATAATCGATAGGACCCGAGGCTGAGCGAGTTTGTCTGAGCGGGTTCAGCCACCCGTCGGCCCCGATTCTGTCACGGATATATTGACCATGAACAGATGAGTATGTATGATTCTGCTGCCAACGCAGTAACTAGATTGGATGGATCTCGGCGGCTCTGAGCCCGACGAATCACAGCGACAGGAGGTAAGACGACTATGGAAACAATGGACATACTGGCAGGACTGGCGCCCATAGTCAAAGCCCTTGGTTTCCCCTTTGCTGGCCTGGGCGTTCTGATCTGGGGTAGCAAAACCAACAAGGACTAGGAGTCGGTCACCTCGCATCAGAGACCATTCACTGCCGTACAGCCATTGGCTAAGGGTATAGACCGCCGGGCGATCTGTGCTCAGCATGTGCCTGGAATCATACTTCATCGGCTGCAGGCAATCGTGCAGAGGCACATCCGCGGCCTGACAAGCCCGGGCAGATTGCGTCAGGTGGTTTCGGATTGCGCAGGTGCAGGCCTACGCTTCAAGGAACCGTTCAAAGCGCTCCGCCTTCGCCTTGCATATGGGGCACGCCTCCGGCGGATTCGCCCTCGCGCAGAGATATCCGCAGACCTTACATCGCCACACAGGCAAGGACAGGCTGCACAGGCCGCCACTGCTCGCCCCGATCTTTCTCTTTCTCTGCTCCGGAGGCGGCCTCCGTTCAGGTATGCTGTGTGGCTCCTTTTCGCCTTCTATCACGGCGGCAGACACATAGAGCGCACAATAGCAGGCATCGTACTCATCCAGGTCAGCATCCCGGTAATCACAAGGACAGATGATATCCAGATCATCCTCCCTGTTTCCGGCAGCAAGACGGCAGGGACATGCCCGATAGCCATATCTGCGTTCGTTCGCGATCAGGCTGGTTATCAGCCACCTGGTAGAGTCCGCGTCAGGGTTGAGATGGTATCCTCCGGCTTTCGCTTCGCTTGCCAACCTCTCATGCAGACTGTCAATATCGGCTGTATCCACTTGCTGCTCCTTCACTTGCTGACTGCCTTCCTGATGTCTGCCTCGTCATAGCCCACTATGCATTTCTTGTTGTCGATGACAAGAGTGGGAAAGCTGCAGGCTGGATTCCATTGCTTGACATCTCTTACCACGGCCTTCTTGTCATCACCCTCAAGTTGATCGACATACACATACTCATACTCCACCCCCAAACCGTCCAGAAACTTCTTAGCCTTGTGACACCAGCCACACGTACTAAGAGCGTACAGCCTGATGTGCTTCGACTTGGTGCCCGGAACATGAACCGTATTCATCGAACTACCTCCTATTGTGGTCAGATGTGCCAGAGTATTATATATCTTATCTCCGACTGGTGGGAAGACCGGCGCGCTCGGCATGCCCTGTGTGGTTGCAGGGCGACCGATCACGTAGTATTCTCCTGACTCTCGGAATTGACACGTGCCCGCCGCAAGGGTAGGATGGAGTTCATGCACCTACCGTGATCACAGCGAGGGTGAATGCAGGCAGAGCTGATATACAATCCATCCGGTGGACAGGTAGTCGTCAGACACGAAATCGACAACGTCCTTGCATTTCTGACCCGTTGTGGCTGGTCTGTCAACCCGCAGGAGACGAGCAAGCCTCTTGAAGCGACCGATCTAGCGCGCAGTGCTGTCGCAAGGGGCGCCGAGGTGGTGATTGCCGCAGGTGGCGACGGGACCGTCAACGAGGTAGCGAACGGACTGGTCAACACACATGCCGCCCTGGGTGTGCTCCCTGCGGGAACAACTAACTCGTGGGCACTACAGATGGGCATTCCTGCCCTGAATCCGATCCTCCCGGGCATTCAGGCAGCCAAATGGGTAGCAGGATTAGAGGAGCGGATCGCACGTCCGTTGCCCGCCAGTTACTACAGAAAGGTGCTGCTGGATGCTGCTCGCGTACTTGTGGAGGGGCAGAAACTCGCTGTTGATGTGGGCGAGGTTTCCGGCCGCTACTTTCTGATATCGGCTGGAATAGGCCTGGAGGCAGCGATCGTAAGTAGTATATCGCAGAGAGAGAAGAGGACATTCGGCTCGTGGGCCTACGTGCTCAGTGCAATCGAGTCAGCTTACAGGTACTCCGGCGACGAAGTCAGGCTTACATTGGACGGGACGACACTGGATGTGAGTGCGCCGTTGATTGTCGTCAGCAATATCCAGCTCTACGGTGGCATGGTGGCAATCGGGGCGAGGGCCTGCGTCAACGATGGTAAGCTCGACGTGTACATCTTCAAGGGTGAAGGCTTCTTCACGTTCGTTCATCATGCCATGAAGATTCTCTCGCAAAGACATCTGCAGGATCCGAAGGTAGAATACTACCAGTGCCAGGAGATATCAGTTGAGTCAGCCACCGATCTTCCGGTCCACGTAGATGGCGAACCCTTTGCCAGAACTCCAGTGTCTATTCGGGCGGTGCCTTCGTCACTGATGGTCATAGTTCCTAGGAAGCTACCGGGCAACCTGTTCCGGACTGAGCGTTAGCATCCAGGCCGGGGGTCTGGTGACTATCACCTGTTCTCTGAGCCAGGAGATGCCTTCTCAGCCATCGGTGGGCAATCGGGAACGGCACCGTAGTATAATGACACCGTGGCGGACGACGAGAAGAAGCTATTGCTGTTGTTCGACGGCAATTCGCTGGTACACCGGGCTTTTCACGCCCTTCCTCCATTGACACAGTCCAAGACCGGTGAACTGGTTAATGCCGTCTATGGCTTTGCCAGCACGCTGCTCAAGGTGATGGTCGATCTTGGCCCCACCCACTGGGCTGTGGCCTTCGACCGTCCCGCTCCGACCTTCAGACACGAGATGTTCGAGGCATACAAGGCACATCGTCCTCCCACCCCGGAGGAACTCAAGTGCCAGATATCGAGGGTTCACCAACTGGTTGATGCCTTTCACATTCCTATATTTGAGATGGATGGCTTCGAAGCGGACGACCTTCTGGGGACACTCAGCAAGCAGGCCGAACAGCAGGGCGTTCAGACCGTTATCGTCACCGGCGACAACGACATGCTTCAGGTAGTTTCACCCCGAGTGAAAGCGCTCGCTCCCAAGAGAGCGTTCACGGACACCGTTCTGTACGACGAGCAAGCGGTTGAGGAGAAGTACGGCATAAAGCCGGAGCAACTGCCCGACTTCAAGGCACTCGTGGGGGATACCTCCGACAACATACCGGGGGTGCCGGGTGTGGGCGCCAAGACTGCCACCAGACTGCTTCAGGAATACGGCAGTATCGAAGGGATATATGCCCGTGTGGAGCAGATAACAACCGCCAAGTTACAGGCGACTCTCCGCGACTATCACGATCAGGCCTTTCGGGCGAGGGAGCTCTCTGCTGTGGTGAGAGAGGTTCCCATAACACTGGATCTAAAGGCGTGCCGGGTTAGCAACTATGATCGTGATGAGGTGGCAAGACTGTTCAAGGAGCTTGAATTCACCGGACTTCTCTCCAGGCTCCCGCAGTCCGACGCCGGCAGTACCAGTACGCCAACCAACGGCTATACCACCGTCAATACGGAGGCAGCGCTGAGCCAGACTGTGGATGCTCTGGGGAAGCGGGAGAACCTCGCTATCATGGTTGAACTGTCAGGCGAGAAACCCATGACGGCCGATCTAATCGGAGTAGCAGTGTCGCCTGTTCTGGGCGAGGCTTTCTACATACCGCTGGCACACCAGGGACTGAATCAGCCCCCTCAACTGGCACTTACCCGGGTCGCCGACGAACTCGGGCCGATACTCGAGAGTGAGGCTATTGGCAAGATCGCCCACGACGGCAAGCGGGTGATGTCTGCACTCGCCGGTTGCGGGTTGAAGCTTGAGAACCTGTGTTTCGATGCTATGCTGGCAGCCCATTTGCTGGGTGAGAAGAGCCTGGGACTTAAGGCCCTTGCTTTCAACAGACTGGGAGTGGAGATTCCGACTCTGTCGGGCTCACGCGGTTCCCCGGCAAGGATGGATGTCCTGTCGAAGACGTCGGTGAGCGAGGTAGCTGCCTGCGCGTGCTCTCACGTAGACGTTCTGTGGAAGCTGAGAGAGAGCCTGGAGGCTGATCTGCGTAGTCACGGGCAGTGGCGACTCTTCACCGAAGTCGAGATGAGGTTGATTCCTGTCCTGGCACGCATGGAGAGACAGGGCATACTCCTTGATACCGATCTACTGCATCAGATGTCGCTGGAGTTGAAGCAGGAGTTGCTAAGTCTGGAAAGAGATATCTACGCCAGCGTAGGGCACCAGTTCAATATCAACTCACCACAGCAGCTGGGCAGTGTGCTGTTCGGGGAACTCAAGCTTCCTCAATCCCGGAGAACGAAGACGGGGTATTCCACCGATGCGTCCGTCATAGAATCACTGAAGGGTACTCATCCTGTGATAGAGTTCATACTCAAGTACAGGCAACTCGGCAAGCTCAGATCGACCTATGTGGATGCGCTGCTGGGGCTGGTGGATCGAGAAACCGGCAGGGTACATACCAGCTTCAACCAGACAGGCACAGCAACCGGCCGCCTCTCCTCCAGCGACCCCAATCTTCAGAACATACCGATAAGAGGGGAGATAGGAAACAAGATAAGGAAGGCTATCATAGCTCCTTCCGGGGCATACCTGCTCAGCGCGGACTATTCTCAGATCGACCTCCGGGCACTGGCTCACCTCTCTCACGACCCTGGGCTGATAGACGCCTTTGGCCGCGACGAGGACATACATACCTTGACAGCCTCTCAAGTCTTCGGAATCCCACAGGAAGATGTGACCCCGGAGATGCGCCGAAATGCAAAGACGGTCAATTTTGGAATCGTGTACGGCATGAGCGACTATGGGTTGGAGCAGGCCACCAGCTTCAGCCGGGAGGAAGCCTCTCAGTTCATCGCCCGCTACTTTGAGAGGTATCCGAAGATCAGGAAGTACCTTGAGGCGGTGAAAGAACAGGCACGAAGACTCGGATATGTTGAGACGGTTCTCGGCAGGAGGAGATTGGTGCCTGAGATCAACTCGGTGAACCGAATGGTGCGGGAGGCCGCCGAGCGCATGGCCATCAACGCCCCCGTGCAGGGAAGCTCTGCCGACATCATCAAGGTTGCCATGATAGACCTGCATCGCCGGATGGAGACGAGGAAGCTGGATAGCAGGATGGTGCTGCAAATACATGACGAACTCCTCTTCGAGGTGCCGGACGCTGAACTGGACGAGATGAAATCGCTGGTTGCCGAACTGATGCCTGCGGCTGTGGAGCTCTGTGTTCCACTGAAAGTAGACATCAAGACAGGTAGAAACTGGGCCGAGATGAGGGCGATGACGTGAACAGGCCCACTTTCCCACGACCATCCAGGTCACACTCTTCCCCGGGTGAACTCAGCGGAGAGCAACACGTGTCGGCACATAGGAGATCCTGCTACGAGGAGAGTTGAGAATGGCTGAAGTTGACATAAGAGACGTCAGACAGGATGGCGTGGAGGACCTATGTCGGGTATGCGTACCGGCGGACAGGTCGGATGATCCAGATTGGATCAGGGGCGTACAGGAGAAGAAGGAGTGGGCTGCAGACATGCTGCAAAGATGGGGCTCTCTGGCAAAGGTGGCCTATAAGGACGGTACACCAGTCGGGCTGATTCAGTACAAGCCGGTTCCCGAGGAGAGAATCGTCTGCATCGATTGCATCTACGTTCCGCCGGGCAGATGTCTGCGCAAGGGGGTTGCCAGCCGGCTTCTCGCCACCCTAATGCAGGACGTCAGCAGGACCATGGCATGGTTTGATAATCGTCCGCCGCTGGCTCTGGTGGTGAACACGTTTGAGGGCGGCGCGCATGATCAGTATACGGCACGGGAGTTCTTCAAGAGAAAGGGATTCAGACAGGTGGGTGACGATCCCGACCATCTCTACTATCCACTGAAGGAAGGCTTCCTCTACGCACCCGCCGACAAGAAAGAAGACGGTTACATCGCTCAAGACGACGACAGGGGGAAGGTCCTGCTCGTCTGCGGTCCAAACGGCTGCCCCGCCACCTATCCCTTCTTCCTGAAGAAGATGGAGAAGTACGTAAGGAAATCACATCCCGATGTTCCCATAGTGTGGCTCGACGCTGCGGAAGAACCTGAAGCGGTGATGAGACGACGCGTGAATGTCGGTGACTGCACAGTCAACGCGAGGCGCATCGAGACATGTGTCCTCGATAGAGACGGCTTCGAGAGCGAGGTGACTACCGCTCTCAGCGAGTAACAGCCGTGATGGTCGGGCTGAGTGTTGCTGCTGAATGCCGATTCTGAGTCCGGCACTGCTGACAACGCGACTCGGGCAGATAACAGAGTCAGCGCAGACACTGAGACAAATGCCAGAACTACCTGAGATAGAGACGATCAAGAACGAGCTATCGCCATGGATCATCGGGCAATCTTTCACCGAGGTCTGCATACTCGATGACAGGATAGTGGCTAACGGGTCCGGTGAGCAGTTGCAGCGAGACCTGGTCGGTCAGAGAGTAGAGGGCCTCTCACGCCGGGGGAAGTATCTACTTCTACGCCTATCAAGTGGAACGTCATTGGTCATGCATCTAAGGATGACCGGCAGTCTGCTCCTGGATTGCCGGGAGGATGAACCGTACATCAGGGCGGCATTCCATCTCTCCAACGGTCACCGCCTTGTGTTCAGAGATCCGCGGAGATTCGGACTGATCTGGCTTGTGGACAACGCCGATGCAGTCGTCCGGAAGCTAGGACCCGAGCCACTGGATGATGCCTTTGGCCCTGCCACACTCGGTGACAAACTGGTTCGGCGCTCCATTCCGGTGAAGGCGGCTCTGCTCAACCAGAGCATCGTCGCCGGCATAGGCAACATGTACGCAGATGAAGCTCTCTTCGCAGCCCGGATTCACCCCATGAGAAGGGCAGGCGATCTGTCTTCGGAGGAACTGAAAACCCTATGTAACTGCATCCGCACCGTTCTTGTGACGGCAATCGCCTGCAAGGGCGCCAGCGTGGACACATATCTACGCCCCGAGGGGAAACCGGGCACAGCTCACTGCGAGTTCAGAGTTGCCCACAGGGGCGGGCAAGCATGCTCTGCGTGTGGAGACACAATCCAACGTATACCGATACAGAACAGGGGTAGTTACTTCTGCCCGACGTGCCAGCCTCTCGTGCCACAACACCCGGGGGCAAGTGCTGATGGCCCTCTGCCATCAGCAGGCTCGCACGCCTGACCCTCCAGGCTCTGGCCAAACGCACATCAACCAACCGAGTTCACCACCTCTCCTCAGAGCTGGGAGTCGGCCTACTCGCTCATGGCATACTCGCCGTTCAGGATCGAGACATATCGGTCCCATACCCTTCCATATTGCTCGGAATCAGGGACTGCCTTGATGAGCATGATCCTGGCGCAGTAGTCACGTTGAGCGTCTCTCGAACTGTGGTTGCCGTAGACCTGCATGGCGAACTGCGCGAAGTCTCTTACCATGAAGTCAAAGATCTGGTTGATGATATCGGTGTCCAGAGCATCAAGGCGTGTCTGCTCAAGTATCAACTGGCCATAGACCACGATGGAGAACATCTCGCCCAGGGGCAAAGACCAGGACGGGTCCATATCCTGGGCTTCGTCGGGACCCTCCTTCTCGAGAAGCTCTCTGAAGATCTCGATCTGCCTTATGAAGGTCTTCACATTAGGCAGTTGGCTGTTGGCCTCAAAGACCGGCCGGTAATCGTGGAACTGCACCTTTCCCAGTCCCCTGGTCGGCCCCTGGTCGAAGAGGAAGAGGTCGTCCTTATCTGATAGATCGGGAGCTACCGGGGCATAATCGGCAGGGTTGAAGAAGTAGTTTTTCATGAACTTGCGAATCAGTTGTATGTTGACATGAACGGTTCCTTCCAGCTTAGAGGGCCCCATGACATCGGAAGCTGCCATGTGGAAGTAGGTATCTTTCTCGAAGCCCTTAGCCGCGATAACCTCCCAGAGCAGGCTCACCACCTGTTCAGCCTGCAGGGTTACCTTCATCTTGCTGGTCGGATTGTACAGCAGGTAACGCCGGTCGTCCTGACTGGAGTTGCGGAAGTAGTCCGTGGCCCGTCGCTGATAGAGCTTCATCCCCAGCAACCTCAGCCAGGCGTCCATGAAGTTCTTCCGTACATGGGGCATGTCGGTCACCCTCAGGCCGTAGAGGATGCGGTGGGAGGCATGGGTGATGGCCTCGTAGAAGCAGTGTTCTGCCACACCGATCGATCCAGGACCAATATTGAACTTCCCGATGTTCACGGTGTTGAGCGCACAGTCCCAGGCATGACTCCCCCGGGACAGGATGTCGTCCTCGGTGATGGGGTAGTCGTGCAGGGCGAAGTTGGACACATACTCCTGGTGGGACACCACGTTCTTCTTCAGCTCGTAGGCCTTGTGGCGGTAGTTGGTAACAAAGAACGCATAGTCGTCGGTGCCATCGTTGACTTTTCCGAGTGTAGACACCATCTCCGCTTCGTTGCCGTTACCGATGTAGTACTTCTCCCCGTTCGCAACCCAGGTGCCCTCCGGTCCCGGGATCAGAGATGTTTCGGTTGAGTAGATATCGGCCCCGTGCTCTCTCTCAGAAAGACCGAAGGCGAACAGAGCCCCTTCCTTCAGCAGCCTGGCCGCGTTCTTCTTCGCCACTTCGTTGGGGCTCATCCATATTGGGCCCAGTCCCAGGATCGTCACCTGGAAGCAGTACCAGTAGCCCAGGCCGTAGAAAGCGAGCAGTTCGGCATACTCGCTGTTCCTAGATGTATCCCAGCGACAATCCGGATCGCCGTCCGAGTATCGCCCGGGTGTCAGCAGTTTGGAGAATATCCGTTCCTTTCCGATGAACTCCACGAACTCGCTGTACCAGACCTTTCTCGTATAATCGTCGAGAAGCCTCTTCTTGCCCATCTTCTCGAAAAAGCTGATCGTCTTCTCCATGATGGCCCTCGAACCAGGGTCGGCCATCAGACTCCTGTATTTCCTCGGCTGCAACAGATAGTTCATTATCACTCCTTTCGCGGGCGGTGTCCCAGCAACTTTACTCAACCGCGGGCATGCCAGTCAAGAATGGTTGACAGAGTGACGGTAGTATAATCGTGCAATGTGAAGCTTCATGTCACACCGGCCGGGCACAGTCACCTTGACCGGACGTGGCGATTGTGTCATATTCGGGGAATGACCAAACCAACGGATGCACACTCGCTGAAGAACCTCGATCAGATCCAGTTGGCCCGTTTTGCCATTGATGTTCTGCGCCGCTCGATGTTGCACTATGGCATCTGGTTCAACGAGGTTGTCCACCAGTTAGGACTGAAAGAGGCTATCCGGATCGAGCAAGAGGTTTCTGCCTCGATCTTCCCCCTGGCTACGAAGCGCCTGGCGAAAACTATCGGCTTCGAAACCAGGAGCGACTTACCCGCATGGTTGATCGACATGGAGAGGGAGAAGCTGGTCAGCCTGATAGATGCGATGTGTGTAAACTGGCTGGCAGACGACGGTGTGTGGTTCCAGGCCGTCGAGAACAGCCATGGCATGTACACCGGCAAGAGGTGTAACGATACCTGCTGGAGCAGATACTCTCCCCTGGAGGCCGCGATGATCAAGTCGTTCCTGCATCTTCCTGAACATGCCGGACTGGCCGGCCTCGAGAGAGCTCTGGGCTTCCGCCTTTACGCGCGTATAAACGAGCAGACCACCGAACGATCGGGCAATGAACTGATCTTCCGCATGGTCAAGTGCCGGGTTCAGGAAGCAAGAGAGCGAAGGGGACTACCCGATTATCCCTGCAAGTCGGCCGGGGTGGTGGAATACCAGACCTTCGCCGACACGATAGACTCGAGGATCAGGACGGATTGCATCGCCTGCCCTCCCGACGATCATCCCGGGGAGTGGTCCTGCGCCTGGCGTTTCCACATTTCTGAGTGACCACAACGCGTTGACCCCTGCGCCGAGCAGTATATCGCTATCAGCGATTCGATCTCAACCAACGATGCAGGAGACCTCAGCCGAAGAGGCGAGATGACACCGAAGAACCAGGACATGAGTCGCGGAAGGACAGTCAGCGATTGAGATGCAGCCACCACAAGGACTCCAGAACAGTGCACCGATGATGTATAATCAGCACATCATCTACGAGGAGGGAGCATGAAAGACTTGGTAGTCTTCTACTCGCTGACGGGCAAAACGAGGATCGTTGCTAAAGCAATCGCGGAGGAGATTGGTGCCACGATCCTGGAGGTCGAAGAGAGCAGGGCGAGGACACCCGGGGGCATGGTCTATCTTACCGGAGGTTTCGCGGCGGTAGCGAACAGGGCGAGCGATATCAAACCCGTCGCGAT
>JAWOGR010000089.1:0-5245 GCA_046496625.1 Dehalococcoidia bacterium
GGATAAAGTAAAAACTCTCAAAGAAACAGAAGAACCCTTTATGTGGATTGGATGTTGTTTTGATAACATACTGGCGACACCGTGTTTGTTTTTCCAGGAGAATACACAGAAGAATTTCCTCTAACAGTTCCTGCAGGAGTTACAGTAAAAGGACATAGTCTAAGGTCAGTAAGTGTTGTGCCAACTGAGGGGACACAATCACTGGATTGTTTTCTATTGCTACCCAGTAGGCGCGCTCCACCCAGCCTGCGCCCATCGCGGGAAGAATCATGAGGAAGGCGATCAGAAAGAGAGGGGTGCCGATGATGCAGAGGTAATCGGTCGACCTGCCCCTGAGGTGGTCGACGATGAACTGGATGGCCAGGTAAGCGAACATGATGAAGATGAAGAGCAGCCCTCCTATCCAGGAGAGCAGATACATCCCGAGAAAGACGCCGGACAGGAGAGCGTAGATGAGAGGTTTTCTGATAACCGGCCAGTCTCTGTTCAACAGGTGGCTGAAGGTAATCTCCCTTTCACGTGCCTTCTTGACTGCCATTATCAGGAAGAGGACGGCCGTCGTACTGAACAGGGCTTCGGCCACATGGTGATCGGTGAAGCCGAGTAGCGATCGGTGCAGGAACTCGCCCGGCATAACGGCCAACAGCGCCGCCGCCAGCACACCCGCCCAGCGGTTGAACAGTTCCCTGCCTATGAAGTACACAGGTATCAGAGTCAGGGTGCCGAGAATGGCAGGCATGTAAGCACTCACCGAAGCGATCTGGTGCAGGGTGGGGGACGCCCCGACAAAGAGGCGGACCGCACCCGCGGCAATCCAGGCGAACATCGGACGGAGCAATCCCGTCCCTCCACCGGGGAAGAGCATATACGGATCAAAGTCGTTGAAGCGGGGGAAGTTATGGACCATGTTCTCTATATGACGCAGGTAGTAGTAGGCGTCGGTCTCGCGGAACCAGATCCAGTCGTTGATGAAGATACGCTCATAGGGCAGGTCTATGCGCAGGTACAGCGCGATGCCGCAGAGGGCGGCCACGATTATGGCAGCAACGGCTTCCGGCGGAAGCCTCCATACTCGCCCTGAACTCTGCTCGCTCATGTGAGATCCGACCGCAAGAGTCGCCCTGTCGGTCTGAACGGCCTCTCTGCTTCAGTCATATAACGCCCGACCAAACACCGAAGTATACCACAACTCGTACGGCGTCCTGACGGCAACTCCGGCTCCCGTGCCGACCCGGGCACAGGACGCATCAGGCGATGCCCACGGTAGATATGCCATCGAATACTGGTATAATTGTCAGTTCAAGGACAAACTCGGATACCTGCATTGAAGCAGTCGATGCATGATGCTGCACGCTTGTAAAGTAGGAAGAAGAGAGGTAGCGCATTGAAAGAGCCATTTCGGGAGTTCATACAGACACAGCTGGGTGACGGGATCCTGCTTATCACCTGCGGCCTGCCCGGCACCTGGAAGACGGAGACCAGCGAGGAAATCTCCGCGATCAAGGGCTACCCCATCCTCCGTTCAGACCTGATCAGGCTGGAGGTGCTGAAGGACGAGGACATATTCGATGAGAAGGTGGCCTCGGATATGAGCAAGCGAACCAGGGTATATGATGAGACGTTTCGGCGGGCGGACGAGGCCCTGCAGACGGGCGAAAGCGTCATCCTCGACGCCACATTCGTCACCCGGTCATTGAGAAGGAGGGCGGCCGCGATAGCGGCCAAACACAAGAAGACCTTCGTCATCCTGCAGACCCGCTGCTCACAGGAAGCATCCCTTGCCCGCATACTCCGACGCTCCAAAGAGAAATACGAGTCGAACGCCCTCACCGAGCAGGCCTACCTGAACAACAAGGCGAAGTTCGAAGAAGTTGACCTGGATGACCTGAAGCGATCGTACCCCGACCTCAGCATCCTGCACCTGACAGTCGATACCGAACACGAGGACCCCGACGGCTGGCATATCATAGGCGCCGACAGAAGATGAGCAGGAAGATAGACCTGCACATACATACGAAGACCGGCTCGGATGGCAACCTGGGTATCGCAGAAGTCTTCGAGGAGGCCGCGCGAAGGGGCATCGGATTCATCTCCATCACCGACCACGATTCCATAGATTGCCAGGAAAGGGCCATCGCCCTGGCGGCAGAACACGGCATGTTCTACCTCACGGGCGTCGAGATCAACGTTACGTTCCGTTGCCCGGAGCATGAGAAGGACGTCTCCCTGGACTTCCTGGGTTACGGCTTTGACATCCGCAATCAAGAACTGCATGACAAGCTACGGTTACTGAAGGAACACAGAAGGAGACGGGCGCGGAAGATCCTGGAAAGGCTCAATCTCGAACTCGATAGGCAGGGCATCCCGAGGTTCACCGAGGAAGACCTCGGGAAGATCGAGGCCGGCGTGGACGGCACGTTCGGACGACCTCACATCGCGAACTACCTCATAGACAAGGGGCTCGTGAAGGACAAGCAGGAGGCCTTCGACAGGTACCTGGCGAAATGCGATGTCCCCAAGTATCCGCTCTCCCTTGCCGAAGCATCGGAACTGGTCAGACAGGCCGGCGGAATACTCGTGCTCGCCCATCCAAACGATCCCAACGGCACGTCCCTGGCAACCATAACCCGTGATCTCGAGAAACAGACGCAGGTAATGGAGAAATATATGCTAAAATACCTCGATGGCGTGGAGTGCTGGCATTCCAGGAGCGACGCTAGAACCACGGCGCACTACATCGAGTTTGCCAGAAGACACGGTATGTTCATGACCGGCGGCAGCGACTGCCATCAGAAGCCGCTAATCATGGGTACACTGGACATACCCGACTCCGTTGCCGGGCAGTTCGGCAATCGGACGATAGAGCCTCGCGGGGCGGGCTGAAGACACGGCCCCCGGCGGATCTCCACGCCCGGAGTGTAGCAATTATGAAGAACTACGATATCAAGGATCCCTCACTCGCCCCCGAGGGCAAGCTGCGCATCGACTGGGCCGGCAAGGAGATGCCGGTAGTCAGGTCGATAAAGGAAAGATTCAGCCGGGAGAAGCCTCTCAAGGGAGTGCGCATCTCTGCCTGCCTGCACGTCACTACCGAGACGGCCAACCTGGCTCTGGCCCTGCAGGAAGGCGGCGCCGAGGTCATCCTCTGCGCCTCGAATCCCCTGTCTACCCAGGACGACGTCACAGCGGCCCTGGTCGAATACGGCATTCCGGTCAACGCCATAAAGGGGGAGGACAACGACACGTACTACAGGCACATCGTTACCGCCCTGGAGCACAAACCGCACATCACAATGGATGACGGCGCCGACCTTGTTTCCACGCTTCACAAGGACTACCCCGAGTTGGCCGCCAGTGTAATCGGTGGCACGGAGGAGACGACCACGGGGGTGATCAGGCTGAGGAACATGGCCCGGGCGGGCAAGCTCGTCTATCCCATCGTCGCCGTCAACGACGCTCAGACCAAGCATTTTTTCGACAACAGGTACGGGACGGGCCAGAGCACGATCGACGGCATCACCAGGGCGACCAATGTACTGTGGGCGGGAAGGAACGTGGTGATCTGCGGCTACGGCTGGTGCGGCAAGGGCATCGCCAGGCGGGCGCAGGGGCTGGGAGCACACGTCATCGTCACCGAGGTCCAGCCCATAGCCGCTCTCGAGGCCGCTATGGATGGCTTCCGGGTCATGCCTTTGCTCAAGGCCTGCGATGTGGGCGAGGTCTTCATCACCATCACCGGCGACACGCACGTCATCGACGAAGCCCACATTGTAAAGATGAGAGACGGAGCCATTTTGGCCAATAGCGGGCACTTCAACGTCGAGATAAACATCACGGCCCTGGAACGCCTGGCCAAATCGAAAAGACGAATACGTCCATCCGTCGATGAGTATACCCTCAAGGACGGACGGAGCATCTACCTGCTGGGAGAGGGACGCCTGATAAACCTGGCCGCCGCCGAGGGCCACCCGGCCAGCGTTATGGACATGAGCTTTGCCAACCAGGCACTCTGTCTGGAGTATCTCACCAGGATGAAGGGACAACTTGGGCCGGCCGTGTATGCCGTCCCCGAAGACATCGACCAGGAGGTAGGCAGACTCAAGCTCGCCTCCATGAATATCACAATCGACTCCCTGACCCGGCAGCAGCAAGACTACCTCGCGAGCTGGGAAGAAGGAACCTAGAAAGGAGTAGAGATGACAAACAGCTTTAACCAGTCGACCTGCTATCTGGCCACCGCCGAGTGCGTAACCGAGGGACACCCCGATAAGCTGTGCGACCGGATCTCGGATGCCATCCTCGACGCCATGCTGGCCAAGGACCCCTACGCCAGGGTGGCCTGCGAAGTGTCGGTCGCCATGGGAATGGTGATAGTCCTCGGTGAGGTCACCTGCGACTGCTATGTCGAGATACCGGAGATCGTGCGACGGGTAGTCAAAGAGGCAGGCTATACCAGGCCGGAGTTCGGATTCGACTACCGCACGTGCGGTGTTCTCGTTTCCGTGAAAGAACAGTCGCCCGATATCTCCGCCGGGGTCGGCAAGTCCCTGGAGGCAAGAAGCGGCGAGGCAACCGACGCCGAACTGGACAAGACCGGTGCCGGCGACCAGGGCATGATGGTCGGCTTTGCCTGCAAGGAGACCCCCGAACTCATGCCCCTGCCCATCACGCTGGCACACAAGCTGTGTCAGCGCCTGGCCCGGGTGAGAAAGGACGGCCTCGTGCCGTACCTGAGGCCCGACGGCAAGACCCAGGTGACCGTCGAGTACAGCCACGGCGTACCCAAGAGGGTGGTCTGCGTCGTCCTGGGCGCCCAGCACGACCCCGGCGTAGAACACAGCACGATTGAGCGCGACCTCGTTGAGGAGGTTATCAAGAAGACCATTCCCGGCGATCTACTGGATGACAGGACCGGGTTCTATGTAAACAGCGCCGGCAAGTTCGTTATCGGAGGACCGGTGAGCGACACCGGCTTTACAGGACGGAAGATCATCGCCGATACCTATGGCTGCGCCACCGGACACGGTGGCGGCGCGTTCTCGGGCAAGGACCCGACCAAGGTCGATCGCTCCGCCGCTTACATGGCCAGGTATGTTGCCAAGAACATCGTGGCCGCGGGACTTGCCGGGTAT
The DNA here is from genome assembly GCA_046496625.1 of Dehalococcoidia bacterium. Lineage (GTDB taxonomy): Bacteria > Chloroflexota > Dehalococcoidia > GIF9 > AB-539-J10 > RBG-13-51-36. The sequence continues at coordinate 5,133 of JAWOGR010000089.1, forward strand.
CTCGAGCTTCAAGTTGCATATACGATTGGAAAGGCCCACCCACTGTCGCTGTCCGTCGAGACATTCAGCACGGGGAAGGTTTCCGATGACGTGATATTAGACCTCATAGGCAG
>JAWOGR010000108.1:0-5876 GCA_046496625.1 Dehalococcoidia bacterium
GGAGCCGATGGCACGCTCCCGCACGCTGGAGAGGAACTCCTTGACGACCCTGAAGTTTACGTCCGCTTCCAGAAGCGCCATTCGCACCTGGCGCAGAGCATCATCTATGTCCCCTTCACTAAGCTTGCCTTTGCGGCCAAGCCTGTCAAACACACCGGTGAGTTTCTGGGTCAGAGCTTCGAGCATAGCGACTCCGAGGTATTCTAGTCTGTGCCGGACAACCCAGTCAAATCATATGCCGCTCGTGTTCTCGTTCCCCCGGGACCTTCACACGTATTGCCCGCGAGCGCAGTTCAGCGTACTATATGGGTGCGATGGAACACATATGGGCGCCCTGGCGCATAGAGTATCTTCAGAAGGCTCCGGAGGGTGGCTGTTTCCTGTGCCAGAAGCCGGCTGAGAATCAGGACGAAGAAAGCCTGATCCTTTATCGGGGCAGACACAATTTCGTGATTATGAACACCTTCCCCTACAATCCGGGGCATCTGCTGGTCGCACCCTACCGTCATGCCTCAGACTTACAGGTCTTCAGTGATGATGAGGCAAAGGAGCACTTCGAGATAATCAGGAAGACACTGACCCTTCTCAGAGAGGTTATGGATCCTACCGGCTTCAACATCGGCGTCAACCTGGGAAGGGTGGCGGGAGCGGGAGTGCCGGACCACATCCATACTCATATCGTGCCCAGGTGGGGAGGTGACACCAATTTCATGCCGGTGGTGTGTGATACCAAGGTCCTGCCTGAAGCGCTGGCTGCCACTTACAGCAAGCTAAGGGCGAGGCTGTGGCTCTGACTGATCAGCCTCTCCAGAACCGTGGGGAGAGAATCATGAAGACTGCAAACAGCTCCAGCCTCCCCAGCCACATACAGATGATCAAGATCGCCTTGGCTGCGGCGGACAGCCAGGCATAGTTCAGAACGGGCCCCACCCCACCCAGACCCGGCCCGACGTTACCCATTGTGGCAGCTACTGCCGAGACGGCTGTCTCCAGATCTAGCCCTGCGAAACCAAGCGCTATTGATGCCAATACGGCAACGATTAAGTAGAGGAAGATAAAGGAAATGATGTCCCGGACTATGCCCTCCGGGATAGGTCTACGGTTGAGTTTGAGTGGAACTACAGCCTTGGGGGAGATGGCCTTTCTCATCATTGCCCCTGTGTGCTTTGCCAGAGTCAAGGTCCTTATCACTTTCATCCCGCCGCTGGTGGAGCCGGCAGAAGCGCCGATGAACATCAAGACCAGGAGGATCATCCTTGCTCCTGAGTTCCAAGTGTTGAAATCGGCGGTAACAAAGCCCGTCGTAGTCATTATCGACGTGGCTTGAAACAGCACTTCTCTATATGAGCCGAACCCTTGTGCCACTAGTAACAGTGCGATGGCAGATGCCATGATGATGAGGTAAAGCCTGAATTCCTCATCTTTGAGTATCCTGAAGTTACCCCTCCATACATTATAGTGGATAAGGAAATTCGTACCTCCCAGGATCATGAAGGCGATGATTATGTACTCGGCGACCGGATTGGCATAGGCGGCGATGCTAGCTGTCGTAGGCGTGAATCCGCCACCAGGAAGAGTGCAGAGGGAGATGCAGATCGAGTCAAAGAGGGGGAGCCTGGCCAGAAGGTGGAGAAATGCGATCTCAGCCGTCGTCAGTCCCGCATAAATCGTCCAGAGCAGCCTCGCTGTGGTCCTGAATCTGGGGCGGAGCCTCTCAGGCATCAGCCCGAATTCTCGTTCAAAGAGCTGAGAGCCTCCCACTGCCAGCTTGGGCAGAATGGCGATGAACAGGGCTATCACTCCCATCCCGCCGATCCACTGGGTGAGACTACGCCACAGCAGGGCACTCTTGGGCAGTTCTTCTACGATCTCCAGTATCGTTGCTCCCGTAGTACTGAAGCCGGACATGCCCTCGAAAAGACCATCTAGTAGACCCAGGGATATCGGAGGGAGTAAGTAGGGAAGCGCGCCGAAGACCGGTATGAGCAGCCAGGCGAAGGCCACTATGGTAAAGCCGTCGGCCCTTTCAATGACTCTGTCGGTCCTGAAGCCAAACTCGAGGAGGAGCCCGACGGCAAGCGTGATCAGCAGCGAGTACAAGAATACCGGCCAGTTCTCGCCGTAGTAGACAGCAGTTAGTAGCGGAACGACGTAGGCTAAGGCGAAGAACTTCAGGAGTGTTCCCAGGACGTGAAGGGCTAACCCTAGCCTTTGGCGAACCATTTGTCCATAAACTCGGTCCCCTGTCGGGCAGCTCCCTGGTTCACGATGAGAGTCAGCCAGTCTCCCTGCCTGATGATATCATCAGTATCCAGAGTGCGTCCGCCTCTCTGAGTGACCAGGATCCCTATGCCCTTCGGAGCCTTTAGCTCGGAGATTCTGCGGCCTACGCACTTCATGCCCGTTTCAACCTCCACTTCTACTATCTCCGAGCCGGGGCAAGTCATGAAGTCCTTCACATAAGGCTGGGAGATCATGCGCGAGATATGTCGGGCGGCCACCATGTCAAGATTGACCTGGAGGGTAACACCCGCCTGTTTGAATGCCTCCTCGTGTTCAGTGTCATCTACGAGGGAGATCACCATTCTGGCTCCCATCTCCCTGGCTATCATACAGAGCATCAGGTTCTCCGAGTCATCTCCGGCAGCGGCGACAAAGGCGTAGGCCTTCTTGACTCCCGCCTCCTCGAGGATGGCCTTCTGGCTGGCATCTCCCGTGATTACCATCACGTCGGATCCCTCCGCCATGTCATTGCATCTGGAGGGGTTGCGGTCTACGATTACTACCTCATCGCCCTGTCTGGCAAGGAGTACAGCCAGATTCTTGCCTACATCGCTCAGACCTGCTATTACGACATACATTGTTTCTTCCTGTACCGCGCGTGTTGCTTCATTATCCTTTCAATGAACCGGTGAACTGGTGCTAAAGAGGGGATATGCAGTTCAGATGAGGAGATAGACGTGAAGATCGATTCAGAATACCGAGCACTCTCCGTTCAAATTCATCTACTATCCTGGCGCCCTTAATCGCCCAGCGATTCTAACTCCCCCTTGCTGGCTTGTCAAGTGCCTGAACTCGTATCACACCGTAGCCGTTCGACCTCTCACCTCTTTGAGCCACGCCAAAGACTTGAGCTCCCGCTGCAGAATATGCCTTATGTACTCGTGCAGTGTGTGCTCAAGCTCCCGTGATAGTTCCGGCCGCAATCTGACCCGCCTGGCGGTGGTATAGTCACTGCTTTGCCACAAACGAAGGACCTTCAGGGCCTCGATCGAAAGGGGGAAGGACGGTGCCGTCGGCCCCGTCCGGGTTTCGTCCTGTTGTCCGCTCTCTTCGGTGTTGCAGTCGTGACACAACACTCCGCCCTTAGCGCAGCAGAAGAAGTTGGCAGCCGGCTTGAGAGGCGAATCACAGCCCACACATCGGCGCAGCTGGGGACGGTAGCCGAGATGATGAAGGAGGTGGAGCTCGAAGTAGCGCAACGGCGTCTCACTGCTCTCTGCCTGGCTCAGTTGGTCGAGGGTTTCGACGAGCAGATCAAACAGAGGCCGGTTCTCGCCGCCCTCGCCGGTAAAGGAGTCTACAAGTTCCAGGATGTACAGAGCGCAGGCCAGCCGCCAGAGGTCACTCTTCACGGCAAGGAAGCCGTTCATCGTCTGGCTTTGAGTGATGATGTCGAGATTGCGTCCCCTGGCCAGGAACAGAAGGCTATGCGTCAACGGCTGCACATTGCCGCCCAGCTTGCTTTTTGGACGACAGGCTCCCTTAGCGACGGCCCGTACCTTGCCGAACTCCCGGGTGTAGACGGTCACGATCCTGTCGAACTCACCCAGCTTGCTGTGCTTGATGACGATGCCCTGACTTTGATAGGTGCGGGGTGTGCCCATGTCAGATGTCGCGCTCCGTACGCCGGGTGCCGAACGTGTTCAGTGCGAGACTCAGGGAGTTCATGTCCCTCCCACTTCCGGTCTTCAGCCCAGCGCCGAGCGCCTCTCGGCGTGGTCCAGCACCAGTTTGATGGCGTTGGCGGCGGCCCCGAAGGAGTAGTAGACAGGCAATCGCGACGAGATGCATTCCTTGATGGCGATATAGATTGCCTCTGCCTCCCGGGGGAGAATACTGGGTTCAAGCACCATTGCCATCGGCTTGGGAAGCCGGTCCCGGTCTACCCAGAATCTACCCAACAACATGTTTATGCGGTCCCCTGAGAGCCAGGGTAGCACGAACTGGCCGGTCCTGATAAATGTGACCACGAAATCTGTGCCATCCCATCTTGACACGATATCAAACGCCTTCCTCGTGCCATCTGCATCCATCATGTTCTGCGAGTAGTCCACCGGGTTTCGCAGGATGTTGCCCGCCGCCGGAGTGAACTCCTGGAGCTGAGCAACGACCTCATGAGGGAGTGCCGGAACCCTCAGGCCTCTGTTCTCGAACTCGTCGGCGATCAGGACACTGGCACCGCCTCCCAGGCCGAACAGGACCGCGTTTCTGCCCCCGGGAAGCGGAAGAAACAAGAGTGTGACCAGTACATCGATCATCTCGTCCAGGCTATGAACACTGATGATTCCGAGTTGCTTGCAGAGGGCTTCCCAAGTCGAACGGCTTCCGGCGAGTGCCGCAGTGTGACCGGCAACTGCCCGGGCGCCACCCTCTGTGACGCCGCCTTTGAGCAGAATCACGGTCTTATCTCTGGCTGCTTCCTCCAGGGCTCTCCTGAATCGTCTTCCATCCTTGATGCCTTCGATATAGAGGCAGATAATGTTGGTTTCCGGGTCACCGACGAGATACTCGAGTAGTTCATTCTCATCGACGTCGCACGCATTGCCATAGCTTATGACCTTGCTGAAGCGGACGCCCCGAAGTGCTCCCTGCCTCACCAGGTAGACAGAGTTCCCTCCGCTCTGACTTATGACACCCACGGGGCCGCCTTCGTTGGGAAAGGCAGGGCTGAACGATAGTCGCGATTCGGGGCAGTAGATGCCCATGCAGTTGGGGCCGATGATCCGTATTCCCGTCTTGCGGCCGGCTTCAACAAGTTCGGACTCCAGTCTAACTCTGTCAGGATCGCCGGTCTCGCTGAATCCCGATGTACAGAAGTGGATGGCCCTTACTCCCTTCTCTGCGCATTCCTCAACCAGCCGGGGAGCGATCCGGGCGTTGACCAGGCCGATGACGTGGTCGATGTTGCCGGGAACATCCTGGAGGCTGGTATAGACTTTGTGGCCTTTGATCTCGCCGCCCTTCGGGTTTATGAGATAGAGAGGGCGGTCGAACCCGGATTCGATGAGTGCGTCAAGAAAGGTGCGAGTCCAGTGCATGGGGTTGGAGGTTGTTATTCCTACAATGGCGACCGAGCTAGGATGGAAGAGCCAGTCAAGGTTGTTCCGCTGCCCATTCTTGACGCCGGTCGCCCGGCGATGGTTTGTCAGAAGAGGGTTGCCAGATGAGTTCACAATACCGAATCCGCGTGCTTACAGAAGCGCACGGCCGACAACTCCTGATGCCGTACTACGTGAGATCGCCATGATGCTGAGGACCGCTTAGGGCAAGATCCAGGGCTGCCTCTCCCGGAAGTATAGCAGATGAGCGAGGAACTGTATATCTGGCCTGTACATGTCCGAACTGCACGTTGTGATGGGATCGTGGCGCAAAGGGGTCCGCTACGCCCGATCACCGGAGGGGGATTCCTGCGATAGGCGGTCGTGCTGCGATGTCGATGGAGGCGAGTTCCCATGATCTCAATAGTTATGTGTTTTCACGTAGCATAGTGCGGAGTGATAGAAGCAGGGCCAGAGAAGCAGCCTTCGGGTGACAGTCTCAGCACTCATCCACAAGAGCCTGGCCCCTCATCTCTGAGGGGCCAGAATGTGTTC
>JAWOGR010000031.1:0-7502 GCA_046496625.1 Dehalococcoidia bacterium
ATACGCGAGGTGTATTGGCTTGAAGCCAGCGCCAGCACTACCAAGATCATCGAGAACATGACGCCCACCACGGTCATCATCGAACCGCCAATCGTGGACATCATCCCGCGCGCGCCTTCCGCCTCAAGCCCGACCAGGCGCGGCCATTGGGATAGCCAGCCGTCGGTCACCCCAGCATAGTCTACTTCGATCAGCGCAAACGCGAAGCCAATGCTACCCGCGACAATCAGCAAAGGCCTAAACCAAAAGCTCGACCGCAGCTTGTTCCAGAGTTGCTTGAACTTATGCATGGTTCAGGTCCCGCTTCCAGTTGTAATCGATAGTCTCATCTCACCGCGCCGTTTCCATTCAACATCCCGGTATCAGTGAACTGTATCATCATCTTAATACAGATAGTCGCCCAGTTCAAAATATGGGATACCTCTGATCTTTCATTTCCTTTCCCTGGCCCCCCGAGGGATTCAGAAATGAGCTAGCTCTTGATGTATCTCAATTTGTATCTCTATTGTGTGGAGCGGGTTGAACAATCCGGAGGATTAGTATGGTGTCCCCGGATTCCCGCAGAGACCAAATACAAAGACCTGACCCCCTCCTTCCTTTCGGATTCCCCGCTACCTTGACACTGCTCCGTTCCGCTCATATGATGCTTCAACATAACAGGAGGTGACGCTATGACGTCTCATACTGACTACGGAAAAGGAATGGCGGATGACCTGACGTTGCGTCCGGGTGCTGACCGAAAGCATAGTACTGGGTTCACCGCTGAGGAGCGAGACAGGTACATTCGGGAGCTTGAGGCATCTCGCGATCCAGCGTACGAGAATACATCCGGACAAGGAAACCTGGCAGTGATCCCTGATGGGGTCAGAGGATGGAACTGGGGAGCGTTTTCTCTAACCTGGATATGGGGAGCCTCCAATAGCGTCTGGATATCGTTTCTGGCGTTCATCCCTTACTTCGGCATTTTATGGTCGATTGTTCTAGGTGTGAAGGGGAATGAATGGGCATGGCGAAGCAAGAAGTGGAATAGTGTTGACGCATTCAGGAACACTCAGGACAAGTGGAATACTGCTGGCATAATCGTATTCGTAGTAGCCATACTCATTTCATTCTTTGCTTTTGCCTATTGGTGATAACGCTTGTGTCGTGCGGCGCATCCGGCGATGCCACTCGCGACTTCTAGATCTCCGTCGCGAGTTCGGCGTGGTTGTGACGTATCCACTCCCCAACCCGCTGCCTTATTAGCTGCGCAAGCTCAGCCATCTCGAGCGCTTCTTTCTCGGTGACCATGCCGGGTCGTTCATAATCGCTGATGTTCCGTTTGCGGCGGAGTTTCTGGAGTTGCCGAATCGTGCGTTCATCCAACTGGAGAGTGAGCGACAGAGACTGGATTACGTAGTAGTGATAAGCCTCTCTGCTGGCGCGGTAACCGGCGGCTGCCAGTGCTGCGGCCGAAGACTGCAATGCCGCATTGTGGGCCATATCCAACCTGCCTTCGCTGCTCAGCCCGGACAACTGGCAGTCCTTGAGAGCACGGTCGGCTACTGCCAGCAGCTCAGCGATCTCCCGCGCCGTCGGCTTATGCGCCTTTAGCCAGCCTGTTTCCAGCCAGTGTTCGAAGCTCATTCTCATCACCAACCAGGAGGATCTTGTCTCCCGACAGTATATCCCGCACAAAATGATGGTCTTCGGACGACCTCTTACGAAACTCTGCTACCGTGTAGACTACCGGGTTGACCTCACGACTCAAAGCTCTCTCGGCATCGGAGACCAGGTCGACCACATCGCCAAAGCTGATATCACCTACCACGAGCAGGTCCACATCACTTAACCTGTTCTCGGTTTTGCCGGCGATTGAGCCGAAGATGAAGGCAAGCGTGATATCTCCCGCGCGGGGCTCTAGAGCCTTCCTGAGAGTGTCTGCTACACCGGCAGTCTTAAGCATCAACCCGTGCAGTTCATCGAAGACCGGGCTGCGCCGGTTCGCCTGGTAGTATTTCTGTCTTCCCTCGGTAGCTGACACCAGGACGCCGATCTTCTCCAGGCGTACGAGCTCACGGCTGAGATTCGTGGAGTCCTCACCGATCAAGGCTGTCAGCTGGCGCACGAAAAAGCGCTCATCAGGATGGGTGAAGAGCCACGCAAGCGCCTTGGCCCTGAGTCTTGACCCAAATAGCGTTTCCAGCATCGCGTTCGAATGCAGTGTCATCTACTGCTATAGCAGTACATTATACCGCGCCCGGCAACGAAGTCAAGCCCTATACCGGTAAGATGGTCAAGCAGTAACGACTCACACCGGGGGTCTGTGGGTCTGGGGGCGAAGCCCCCGGCGCCACTGTCCTTCTCAGGGAGCTCCGATCCATCCCGAGGGGTCGGGAGTACGAAGCAACCCGGCTGTCTGCCTTGCGGCTGTATTCGCGGGGGCGCGTTAACCTGGGCCATCGCAGGCCTAATCGGTATGGTCTCCCCGGATTCCCCAGGTTTGCAGGGATCTAAGCAAATCCTGGCTCAGTGCCACACATGAAGCAGAAATGGTATCCTCAGGCTCGATGCCTCTAACATGGCTCACCGCCATCCGGACACCGGCGCTTGCAGCATCTCCGAACAATCCCTTAAAGGCTTCAATGGCTTCTCCCGTAACATCCGAAGACAGATCATCGCTGAGCAGAAGATTCAGACCTGCTGTGAACTCAGATGTTTGAACGGCGCGTAAGAGCCGAAAAACATCAAATGAATCCTTATCGTCTCGCCGTTGTTGAGTCCCCTGGACGCGCTCCGCGACCTTAAGCACTTTAGATACTAGCAAAGCAGATGGGCCAGCCACCTCGATTGTATGCACACGATGATCATCTTCATCCAGACTTTCAACCTGGACCGGTGCATGGTCGACCAGTGCCCCTTCAAGTCCTCGAACCTTCATTGCTGCCCTATTACCTTGCGGCCCAAGGCGTGCTCCACGTCGGCCACTACCACCCAAAGCAGCGGGTACAAGCAAGTCAACCTGCGCACCATCGAGAGTTCTTCTATACAACCCCGGCTGATCAGCCAGGCTAAACCGGGCTACCTGCATCAGCGCGACCAGTTTTGGACTGTCCGCCAACTGCTTTGGATCTATGACCAAATCAGCATCATAAGTAAAAGGGGATACAGCAAACTCCGCCTCACCCGTATGGATATAGATCGCCTGAGCTCCTACCAGGATGACTGACTTCAGATGGGGACCCAGCACGTCCAGAACATCCAGCAAAGCTCTTCTAGCTGTTACGTATGCGGGGTCAACAGAATCCGCCATTCTTCCTCATTCTCCTTCATCCAGTCGACTAACGCTTCGCCTTCATCGGGACTACGGCCTACTCCGGTTAGAAGATCAACTGCAACCTGGCTTACTCTTGCGTAAGTTAACCCATTTGACGTTTCGGTACGCTCAAATACTACTGGATCGAATGGTCTACCGAGAAGAACATTGCCTCCGGTTTCAGCATTGCGAAGCTGCAACTGCTCTCTAGCGAGTTCATGATCATCCACATAGACTATCAGCAACCGGGATTGCGTAATGGGTGCGTATCTTGTCGCAGCGGGTGAACCAGTTACAGCATATCTCATATTCGCTTTGCTTAGCCTACTCAGTGCCTCTCCAATGCCTCTGGGTTCCAGATAGGTCCTCATCTTGTTCGCTTCCATGAGCCTATAGTCGCGAGTCCACCTGCGAAGCAACTGCTCCCAGTTCACCGATCGGATCTGTCCCCGAGGCGAATCCCGATTGACTATGGCTTCTCTTTCAAGCAAGTCAACAACCCGTGACGTCGAAGCCGCCGAGGTTCGTATCTCACTCGATAACCTTCGGATGCCAAACGGCGGCTGATAATCCAGCAGCCCTCTGACTACTCGACCAGCACCACGGCCCCTTAGCGATTTCAGCGGCACATTCTCTCTCAATGGGTTCTTGTTAGAACCTTGTGCTTCAACGAAGACAGCAGGTTTTCTCAACACAAAGCGCATGTTACCCGTCAGGTCGACGAAGCTTATACCTTCCCTGGCCAATTCGTCTCTAGCAGATTGGCCCAGATACGGAGTGACAACCAGAATATTGGCCTCGTCGTTAGTCGTTGACAGGCCCTGATCTGTCAAAGCGTTCCGCCATACACGCACTTGACGAGATACATCTCTGGCTTCAAGATAGCTTTGTCTGGCCTTTATCAGAACTGTCGCTGAGGTTCCATCCGAAGTCTGTATCTCCAGGATCCCATCAGCTCGTTTGTCTGAAGGTAACAGGCGTACCTGTTCCTTGAGGCTCAATAGCCAATCCGGAGGCAAGCGTCGTTCAAGGTCTTCCTTCACTCTTCTAAGCATTGTTGTTTCAGGAATATCGCCGTTCCGCATTACACGAAACAGCATACATTATGAAACATGTAATGTCAAGCCCTATACCGGTAAGATGGTCAAGCAGTAACGACTCACACCGGGGGTCTGCGGGTCTGGGGGCGAAGCCCCCGGCGCCACTGTCGTTCTCAGGGAGCTCCGATCCATCCCGAGGGGCCGGGACTACGAAGCAACCCGGCTGTCTGACTTGCGGCTGTATTCGCGGGGGCGCGTTAACCGGGGCCAATGCAGGCCTGATTGGTATGGCGTCCCCGGAATCCCGCAGAGACCAAATGCAAAGACCTGACCCCCTCCCCTCTATTTCGGATTCCCCGCTACCTTGACACTGGCGTCGTTCCAATATAGGATGAATCCAGCGGTACTCGTCGAGTACGAACACGAAGATGGCAGACGACAAGCTATTCGATGAACTAGAGGGCATGGATCGGATCCAGGCCGGGCTTGGCCTGGATGATCACTCCGGGCTACGTATCGTCGATGCCAGATTCCTACAAGAACAGAGATTCAGTTGGGATCTATTCGACGGATATGAGAGCCTGCGCGTACTCACTTACTCAGCTAGCGTAAATGCTATCGTCAGGATGCTGGACAGGTATTCCTTCACCAAGTTCGAGTGCATATTTGGCTATGAAGGTGTATTACGCGACATCAAGGACATCCTGTCATTCCAGAAGGTTGCTATCAGCAGCACACGTGCTGCTATCATGGGACTTAAGGACGAGCGACACGTACACATTCTCGAGAGAGTGCACGCAGGTGGAGTGCGTTTCTATGTCCTCAGGAAACACGTCGCCCACGCAAAGCTCTACCTCCTCTCTAGGGCTGACGGAAGCACGCGAGTCATCATCGGTTCGGCGAATCTCTCTGAGCGTGCCTTCTCAGGGAATCAGACCGAGACGTTGGTCAAGTTCGACGATGATGAGGAGGCATGGGGCCATTACAACAGCATGTTTGACAGACTAAGAGACGCCGCAACCGATGAGATTACTCTCCCTAAGGAAAGGATTGTCAATGCGGAGATTGAGATAACCGACACGCCGGTAATGATCAGTACATCCCCCACACTGGTGATTGATGTCCCGGGGGCTCGAGAAATCGAAGTAGCGCCACAGACGCAGATATCACGCGTGGAGAGGGTTATTGCGGCAATAGCGCCAAGCATAGCAGCGGCTGTTCCTCCGGTTCGCGGAGGAAAGCAGAGGATCACAGCTGAGATAAGAAGAGACATAAGCAGGATACGCCTCGTCAAATCAGCCGAAGAAGCTGATAACCGCTACTTCTGCCTGGATAGGGTAAATCGCTCAGCCCTGTTGTGTGGTGAACGGTTTCCTCTGGAATGGAATAACGAAAAGGTAAGTATCGATGGCGAACTCCTTGTCGACTACTTCAAGAACTACGAAGGCGCTTTTGAGGGCAATGTACCGCGCCTACAGCGCGACTACTTCACATTAATGGCCTGGCTCTATTTCTCGCCGTTTATCTGCGAAATGCGCTCCCTAGCTCTTCTGCAGGACAGAGACGTAATCCGGTTCCCTTTGTTTGCAATCATATTCGGCAAGTCAAACTGTGGGAAGACTAGCCTGGTGGATACCTTGATGACCTCTATGTTCGGTTACACCCGGACGATACCCAAAGATAGTTTCACTGCTTCCAACCTGCGGGCATTACAGCAGGCATACAAAAGGTTCCCCGTTGTGTTCGATGACATAGGACGCACCGCGTTCAATCGTCATGGAAAAGAGATGATCAAGAATGAAATGCAGCTGCCCGTGACTGAGCACCCGGGTTTCGTTGTTTCTATGAACGCGGATCCTCAATCATTCTCCGACGAGGTCGTTAAGCGGAGCATGATGATATACACGACCACTGCCCTGCCGCCACACAACGAAGAGCTGCGTCAGCGCCTCGAGAGTAGAATACAGCAGCTGCGCCACGGTCTAACTGGACACCTCTATCGTCGATACTTGGTTGAGCTTATGGACCGACTTGAGGATGAACGCCTTCCAGAAGATTGGTTGGCGCTGTCTTCAGGTGTTCTCAGCGATATATTGTCTAAGACAACTCACGAGTCGCTTGGCTGGTGTCGATCCATAAGCTGGCTCAGCTACGCTGAAAAGCGGTACGACCGGGTTAAGGCGCGACTCAACAGCGTGCTTAGGCCTGACGCCCATGTTAGAAACGAAGGGCAAGCACCAAATGGATGGAGAATCGAGGGTGCCAGGGTCATAGTATGGGAGCAAAGGGACGCCTTTGGCAGGCGAGGATTCGACTGGGAAGATGTTCCTTCTACACTGATAGACGACGAGGCGAGTGGGGCTAGCAGAACAGTTCTTCACCGAGCGAGCCTGGAGGCCTTTCTCGGAAGACGTGTGAAACCGTCGCGTAGATGGTGGACACCATGGGCCTGATCTGACAGAGTTTGGTAACAGACGCTGGGCACACCGCTGCGGTTCAACCCAGGGCAGGTCAGGGATTGTATCCCTCTGATTCTGAACGCGAATCCTCAGATCGTCTCATGACAGACTTCGCTCATGTTATCCTGCAGAACGAACGGGCATGGTGTCCCGAGCAGCCGCTGCTCTTGTCGTTCTGAGGGAGTCCCGGTGTGATTGTGGCGACCCAGGAACCTCAAAGACCGCTCGCGCCGGTGTTCTGGGTATACAGTGCTTGATCTTGCGGAGTCTAAGAAGTATGGTGTCCCTGGATTCCCGCAGAGACCAAATATAAAGACCTGACCCCCCTTACTGCTAAAGCCTTGACACGCAACTCATCGAGTGGGTAATATCGAACGACGAATGATTGTCTTGCGGGAGGTTCTTCATGTCAAGAAAGAATGCTATCGAAGTGATCATCGGCGTACTCGCTATCGTTTCCATAATCCTGGTGGTTATAGAGACCCTTGCTTCTGTCTCACATGGCACGCTGATAGGCATATACATAGCAGACCTCATGATATGTCTCGTGTTCGCTGGTGATTTCATCCAGAGGATGAGAGGCAGTGAGAGCAAATCACGTTTTATGAAGACCAACTGGTTTGAGATACTTGCGACGGTTCCTGCGATTGCCCTATACGCTTTGGGAGCTATACCCGCATTAGCTGTCGCTCTTAGGTCTTTCCGTTT
>JAWOGR010000133.1:0-7932 GCA_046496625.1 Dehalococcoidia bacterium
CGCTGTAGCCTGCAATAAAGTCTGTGTCGCCAGTGTATGTTGGGTTGGCTTTGAGGGGTATGCATCTTTCAGAGGATATCTTTTTGCTTTATCACATCAGTGGTGGCATCAAAGGCTCTCATGAAGGAGACCGGGCCGCTGGCGATTCCGCCGGTAGAGCCCACCCTGTCCTTCTCAGGCCTGAGTCGAGAAAAGGAGAACCCTGTGCCTCCCCCACTCTTGTGGATCATCGCGGTGTGCTTGACGGCATCAAAGATGGACTCCATAGAGTCCTCAATAGGTATAACGAAGCATGCCGAAAGCTGTCCCAGTTCGCGGCCAGCGTTCATCAGAGTAGGCGAGTTGGGCAGGAACTCCAGGTTGGCCATCAACTGGTAGAAAGACTCCTCCCAAGAGGAAACGTCGGCCTTCTCATCGAACTGAAGCTCGGCTGAGGCGATATGCCTGGCGACGCAACGAAATCGCTCTTGCGGCGTCTCAATAACCCGGCCCTCCTCATCCTTTGCCAGGTATCTCCTTTCCAGGACCCTCAACGCATTGTCGCTGAGTTCTATGCCCGAGACGACCTTACTACTGGCCTGAGGAGAGAACTCGTTAGCGGTTAGTACTCTCTTTACCATCGCCCGGATCTGCGAGGACGATGCAGACTGCGCGGTCTTTTCAGGCACGAGTTCCTCCATCCCCGGCAACGGCTGAGCTATGTCCAGGCGCTGGCTGACCTGCTCGGTGAACCTCTCCAACAGATTTCTGTCGCTTATACCCATGGATTCGGCAGCGGCGAACACCGCACGAGCCACCCTATCCCGCTCGTTGGCTCTCTGATTCTCGTTCTTCCGGGATCTGGACATGCTAGTGCCTCTTACGGCCACTGATCGAACTAACCGTCTCTGAGGAAGGCAGGGGTAACTGGTTGTCCGGTGGCGACTCCCTTCGTACAGCCAGGCTATCCACTTCCTGCTTCAGGACGCCGATATCGGCGAACTTGCGGTAGACGCTGGCAAAGCGAATATAAGCGATATGATCCAGTTGCTTGAGTCCCGCCATGACCAGATCCCCGATATAGGTGCTGGCAACCTCGCTTCTGCCCACCTCGTAAAGACCCGCCTCAATGGCATCTACGAGCTTGTCAACGGAACCCGTGGGAAGAGGGCGTTTCTCGCACGCCTTGCGAATCCCCGAAGAGAGCTTATCCCGGCTGAACTCCTCGCGCCGCCCGTCCTTCTTGATGACGAAGATATCGTGCGGTTGAATACGTTCGTATGTTGTAAAACGAGCACCGCAGGCGATGCATCTCCTCCGACGCCTCACCCCTTCATCTAAACCCCGCGAATCTATCACCCTTGCCTCCTGCCCGCCGCAGTAGGGACAGTTCATGGATCTCTCCTACCGATTGTGGTAATGGCACATTCTACCACTATATATAGTAGAATGCAATACCTCCGTGGGGAGAGGGGAAGCTTTATCTTCCCCTCTCCCCTGATGAGGCTTAGGTTTACTGTCGAGATATTCTGGCCGGCTCTGGGTTAACCGGCGCTGCAGTTTTGGAGTGCCCGCCCTGATGGGACGCGGGCATATGCTGACCGCGGCGTAGGAACGAGGGCATGTCAAGCGCGTCGCTGCCACCCTTTATCAGGCGCCGCAGTTCCTCAGCGGTGTAGACTCCCCTGCCCTGAGCTTTAGCGAAACCAGTAGCGATAACCGTGATTCTGATTTCGCTGTCCATCTTGGGATCGAATACAACACCGAAGACTATGTTGGCGTTGGGGTTCACCGCCTGGCTGATGACCTCGGCAGCCTCGTTGCACTCGAACAGCGTCAGGCTGGGCCCGCCGGTGATGTTGAACAGTACACCAGTAGCGCCGTTGACGGACACATCGAGCAAGGGACTAGCCAGGGCAGCCTTCGCCGCCTCGGCAGCACGGCTCTGTCCACCCGCTTTGCCCACGGACATCCAGGCCGGGCCTGCATCCTTCATGACCGACTTTATGTCGGCGAAGTCGAGGTTGATCAGCCCCGGTATGGTCACCACTTCCGAGATGGCCTGAACGCCCAACAGGAGAGCGTCATCCGCCAACCTGAAGGCGCTGTCCACGGTCGTCTTCGCATCACAGAGCTGAAGGAGACGATCATTAGGTATTATGATCAGAGTATCAACTTTGCCCGAGAGGTTGACCAGTCCCTCCTCCGCCACCTGCCCTCTGTGCGTCCCCTCAAATGAGAAGGGTTTGGTCACCACGCCGATCGTCAAGGCTCCACTCTGCTTGGCCACCTCGGCCACCACCGGAATGCCGCCAGTCCCTGTACCGCCGCCCATGCCGGCAGCGATGAAGACCATGTCAGCACCCTGAACGATGTCCTCAACGACATCGCGGCTCTCTTCGGCTGCTTTCGTTCCGACCTTATGATCGCCACCGGCACCCAGTCCTCTGGTGAGCTTCTCCCCCAGTTGGATTCTGGTGGGAGCTTCTGCCAGCGCGAGCGCCTGGCCATCGGTGTTCATGACTATGAAGTCAACGCCTTTGATTCCCTCCCGCACCATGCGAGTAATGGCATTGCTACCAGCACCGCCAATGCCGATAGCCTTAATTCTTGCTGGAGTCGGAGTGTAAATCTGTTTTGCCATTCTAACCTCCTTTCACGGATCAGGCACGAAGCAGCTTTCTGAGTACACGAACGAAGCTGCTCCAGTTACCATTTCTCTTTTCTCGATAAGTCGATCCCTCTTTGCCTCGCACCTGCCAGAGGGCAAGCCCGAGAGTAGTGGCGTAAGCTGGATCATTGAGGATGTCGGAAATGCCGTAAATCCCCGCGCTCAGAGGCCGGCCCCTGCGCACCGGAATCTGCAGCATCTGCTGGCCTAACTCATCCAACCCGGATAGATTGGATGCACCGCCCGTGAGCACGAGGCCGCAGGGCGCCAGGCTGTTGTAGTCGCTGGTGGGCATCTCCAGAAGTATGAGTTGCAGCAGCTCCTCCATCCTCGCCCGGATGATGCTGCATAGCTCGTTGTAAGAGGCGCTATGCCCGTTCTCGACACCCACCTGGACGGATTGTTCCACCTCTTGAGCAGACATGACGTTGCCGTATCTCTTCTTCATCTTCTCGGCGATGCTAAAGGGCAGGCCCAGACCTATGGATATATCGCTGGTCACTTGATAACCGGCTACCGGGATGATTGAGGTATGGTAGATGCTGCCATTCTTGAACACCGCTATGTCCGTAGTGCCTCCGCCCATGTCTGCCATAATGACGCCTGTTTCCCTCTCCTCTGGAGTCAACACCGCCTCTCCAGCGGCCAGAGGCTCCAGAATGAGATCCTCGACGTCGACGCCGATGCTACGTACGCACTTAGCCAGGTTCTGTATGGATGTAACTGACGCGGTGATGATGTGGGTTTCCACGTCCAACCTGGACCCGTGCATTCCGACCGGCTGCTTCACGCCCTCCTGCCCGTCCAGGGAGTAGAACCGGGGAATAGCATGCAGCACCTTCTTTCCTTCGCTGACTGGGATGTTGCGAGCCGCAGATAGTACCCTCTTGAGGTCATTAGTACGCACCAGTCGATCATCCCGGGGGATAGCGACTACTCCCTTATTGTTCAGACTGCTGATGTGCCTGCCGGTAACCCCAACGTAAGCAGAATCTATACGTATGCCGCTGATTCTCTGAGCTTCTCTCACTGATGCAGCGATTGACTGTTTGGCTTCATCCAGATTGACGACTATGCCTTTGTGAAGACCACGACTGGGAACGACTCCCACTCCGAGAACTTCAATGTCGTCTTTCGCTTTTACACTAGCTACGATGGTGGCTACTTTGGTCGTGCCCACATCGATAGCCGAAATGATCCTTTTTGCCATTTTCACCTCCTTGATTGCTGAGTATGCTGCCTAGTTGAGTCGCTCGGCTATCCTCAATTTCGCGCTACGGCTGCGTGGGTTGGATTCTGTCTCCAATGATGTAGGCTTGATAACCTTCCGTGATATGAGCTTCAAGGTGGGGGCATGCCCACAGCGACACATCACTGTTCCCGGGGGACACAGGCAACTGCTGGCTGCACGTCGCATGAACTGCTTGACTATGCGGTCCTCCAACGAATGATAGCTGATGACCGCCAGTCTTCCTCCAGGACGGAGAAGGCCACTAGCCTGTCTAAGAGCCGGCTCCAAGTTCTGCAACTCGCCATTGGTCGCTATGCGCAGTGCCATGAAGGTTCTTGTTGCGGGATGGATTCTGGCACGTCTGCTGCGCACAGCTTGCTCAACCAGGTGTGCGAGTTCCAGAGTGGTGGCGACGGGCCGATTTTGGACGATGTATCGCGCTATCCGCCGGCTGTGACGCTCTTCGCCGTATTCTGCTATGAGCCGAGCCAACTCTTGCTCTGAAAAGGTGTTCACGATATCAGAGGCAGTTAACTCTTGCCTGGGATCGAACCTCATATCCAGGCGAGCGTCGAGGTGAAAACTGAAGCCTCGTTCGGCTGTATCCAGTTGCATAGAAGAAACACCGAGGTCGAAGAGAATACCATCAACCGGATGAAACTGGTACCTCCCGCATATGACTTCCAGATTAAGAAAGTTGTCATCGACCAGGGTGATCGCCTCGCCATACTCCTTGAGTTCCTCCTGGCAGACCCTGATGGCTTCAGGATCAGCATCAATACCCAGAAGCCTTCCCGAGGGCTTGATCCTCTCGAGTATGGCTGAGGCATGTCCTCCCAGGCCCACCGTGCAGTCGATGATGTACGCTCCCGGCCGAGCCTGTAACCCGGCCATGGCTTCACCAAGCAGAACAGGTGTGTGCACTGGCAAGGACATGGTCAAACTCATTAACTATTCCTCAAGGCTCTCTATGAGCTTTGCGGCCTGCTCATCGGCCGATGTCTTCTCCGTCCTCCAATCCTCCTCACTCCAGAGCTCAATAGCGTTGTTGACACCGACAACGACGGCCGCATCGCCTATTCCGGCATACTCGCGCAGGTAGAAAGGCAACGCTATCCTGCCCTGTCCGTCGAATGTGGCACTGAAAGCGGAACCAAACAGTGAACGGGCAAGCTTTCGAGCGCTGGCCGGACTCACGGCCTTGGCGGCAAGCCTCTCGGAAACCCTCTTCCACTCTTCCGGTGAGTACACGGTGATGCACCTCTCGAGTCCCTTGGTCAATATCATCCCCGCCTTCAGTTCGCGCCTGAATTTCGGGGGCAGAGGCACTCTGCCTTTTTCATCAACTTTGTATGGATACTCGCCGTAGAACATGATCGTTCACCTCAATTTGCTATACTGTCTGAGTAAGGGGCACGGTCATGGCCAATGCGACCAAGACGCGACTTGCGACAATCCTGCATATGCCCACCCTTCCGTCATTCACACCATTCATCACAGCCCGTCCCATGTTGGCCTTTTTCCCCACTTTTCCCCACAACTATATTATATAGGTTATTCATGTTTTGTCAATACCTTCGGAGTAATATGCGCCTCTTTCAGGGAGTTTTCCCCCTTGACACTGAACCAGGAGCGTTCCCATTGCCGTGACGCCGAGTCACACGCTTGCGACCGCGACTTTCTTTTGCACCGCGCGCATGTTAAGATATGCAGCCTAAAGGTCTTAACTGAGGAAACCCATGCGCATCGACATCCTGTGCCTTTTTCCCGAGATGTTCGACTCCCCGCTCAACCAGAGCATTATCAAGCGTGCCGGCGAGCGGGGACTTGTGAACATCGTGACTCATGACATACGCAACTACGCTTATGACAAGCACCGTACGGTGGATGACTATCCATATGGAGGCGGACCCGGGATGGTGCTGAAACCCGAGCCTATCTTCGAGGCAGCGGATACGCTAAGGGGACAACTCGGAGGGGGTGAGATGCCTATCATCTTACTCACACCTCAAGGCAGGCTTTTTTCGCAGTGTGTGGCTCAGGAACTGGCCGCCTACCCTCGCATAATGCTGATCTGCGGGCACTACGAAGGTATCGATGAGAGAGTGTGTGAACACCTGGCTACCGACGAGATCAGTATCGGCGATTATGTGCTCAGCGGAGGGGAGTTGGCCGCACTTGTTGTCGTGGACGCTGTAGTCAGGTTGCTGCCCGGAGCACTGGGATCGGAGTATTCGGCAGACAGCGATTCTCACAGCGACGGACTGCTGGAGCACCCGCAGTATACCAGGCCCCAGACGTACCGTGACTGGTCGGTACCCCCGATTCTGATATCGGGAAACCACGGAGAGATTGCTCAGTGGCGACGCCGTCAAGCCATCCTTCGTACGGCGAAGCGTCGTCCTGATCTTCTTGAAAGAGTCATTTTTTGCGATGAGGAGAGGAAATGGATGTCAGAGAATTAGTCAAGCCAAAGATGAACCCCAGCATTCCCCAACTCTCCCCCGGCGATACGGTCAGGCTCAGCCTGAAGACCGTGGAAGGGGATAAAGAGAGACTGCAGCAGTTCCAGGGCGTGGTGATCGGTATGAGGAAGGGAGTCGATGGTGGCAGCTTCACCGTGAGGCGGGTGTCCTACGGCATCGGGGTGGAGCGCACCTTCCCCTTCCAATCTCCTTCGGTGCAGAATGTCGAGGTGCTCAGGCATGGACGGGTGCGCCGGGCCAAGCTCTACTACATGCGCACGCTCAGTGCCAAGCGGGCCCGACTCAAGGAGAGAAGAGAGAAGGCAACCGAGCAGGCCGTGCCTCAACGAGAAGCACAGCCCTCTGAATGAAATACGCCGAGGTGGCAGTCAGCTCGCCCCGATTGCAGCGCGGGCAGACATTCAGCTATGCGATCCCGGCGCGACTCGGGGTTGATCTCGGCCACGCAGTATGGGTACCCTTCGGCCCGAGAACAGCCCAGGGTATCGTCGTGGAACTGTCCGACCGGTCCCCGATCGAGACAACCAGGGAGATAGAGGATCTCGTCACCGAATCGCCGGTGCTGTCCCCGCTACAGATCCAGCTTGCCCGATGGATAAGTGACCAGTACCTCTCTCCTCTTTTCGACTCGCTCGCCCTGATGCTGCCTCCCGGATTCCAGAGGAAGACCATAACCTACATTCATCCGGCAGGCGGCGAGAAAGACACACCAAATCTGACCGCCGAGCAGAGTCACGTCCTGGGAATTCTGAGAGACAAGGGGAGGATAAGCTTACCCGGACTGGAGAAGAAACTCGGCCAGCGTAAGGCCAGGCAGATCACCGACCGGCTACTGTACGCCGGGCTCATCATCAGGACTGCAGAACCGGAGAAGGCCAGGATAGGCCCCAGGTCTGTGCCTTATGTCAAGTTGACAGATCGGGCAAGGCAGGAAGAGTATCTGGCTGCGGAGAGGTCCCGCCTGCATAAGTCAAGAGCCTACAAGCAGTCACAGGTCCTCGACTTACTCGTCGAACAGAAGCAGCCCATCTCACTCGCTGATCTGAGGAAACAGCTGGGATGCTCGCTTGCGACTGTCAAAGTTCTGGAGCATCGCCAACTGGTGACTATAGAACGGATAAGGACAAGACGTAACCCCCTGTCCCGGCTGAGCCTGCCGTCTGTCCCGATTCCTCCTCTGACCGAAGCTCAAGAGGCTGCCTGCCAGTCGATTGGCGAAGCCATCGCCACGGAAGGCGGGCAAGCCGGCAAGGCCCCGGTCTTTCTGCTATTCGGCGTGACCGGCAGCGGCAAGACCGAGGTCTATCTGAGGATTCTGGCTCAGGTTATCGCCAGCGGCAAGAGAGGCATATGCCTCGTCCCTGAGATCGCTCTGACCCGACAGACAGTGGAGAGGTTTGCCGGCCGCTTCGTCGGGCGCGTGGGAATGCTGCATAGCGGGCTTTCACCGGGGGAGCAGTTCGACGAGTGGCAGTGGATAGCGGAGGGCAACTGCGACGTGGTCATCGGAGCAAGGAGCGCTCTCTTCGCTCCGCTACCCGACATGGGCCTTATCATCATCGATG
>JAWOGR010000147.1:0-3944 GCA_046496625.1 Dehalococcoidia bacterium
AGCTGCTTCAGAATAGGATTGCCGTCCTTCACGACGCCATCTACAAGCACGAGCACGGTGGTATCCGGCATTTGCCTGATGTAATCGGCCAGGCCTTCCCATCCTCCGAGGCCGCTTTCAGATTTGGCTTTGCCGGAGCGAGGTCGTCGCTGCTTCGCCTCAAAACGGGTCAGCAGGCCATCCACGATGACCATCCGATGTGAAGACAGGAAGGGAAGGGCACCGCAGTTGTTCTTGAGCTCGCTGAGAGTCAGGCCGCGGCCCTCCAGCCGGTTGGTATCTGTGGACATCATCTCGAGATCGCCCAGTCCGGCCTTGATGTTGTCCAGGGCTTGACTGAGGGAGAACCCGTCCTGACCGTACAGAACGTGGACCATTTGGTCTGTATTCTAACACAGCACGGGCGCTCTCCGGCAGCGATGGGTAGCGGCGCACCGGCAGTGTCATTCTGGAGAGCCCATATGGTTCCCGTACGAGACGACCCTATCTGCATGTTTTTGCGAGCGCCCGGCCCGGTTGGATCCTGACATCGAGATTGCCAGGCTTCGCTTACAGTGACTATCAGCCGAGGCGTGCAAGGACCCTGAGGCAGGCGCACGGAATGACCGTTGTTGATCAACTGCCATGAGCCGAATATGATAGGATGTAAGTATGAAGATAGCCATCATCGGGATGCCCGGGAGTGGCAAGACCACCGTCTTCAACGCGCTGACCGGAGGAACTGCTGAGGTTGCCGGTCACTCTTCTGCCCTTGCCGCCAGGACCGGTGTGGCCAAGGTGCCCGATCCGCGGCTATTGGTGCTGCAGGACATATTCCAGCCAAAGAGGGTGGTCCCGGCGGAGGTCGCATACACCGATATCGCCGGCTCCCCGAGGAGCTTTGGTAAACATACCCTCGGGGGCGAGTTTCTCAACCATCTGATCACGGCCGATGCCATGCTCCAGGTGGTACGCACGTTCGCCGACGAAAGCGTTCCTCATCCGGAGGGAAGCATAGATCCGCAGCGGGACATGTCGGCGTTGGACCTAGAGCTTGCCATATCCGACCTGGTCATAATGGAGAGGAGGCTGGAGAAGCTGGAAGCAAGCCTGAAAGGGGCCACAGCCTCTGAGCGGCAAGAGCTCTTGAAGGAGCAGGCTCTACTGCAAAGGGTCAAGGCCGAATTGGATAGGGACATACCTGTAAGAGACCAGAATCTGGCCGCCGAGGAATCGAAATCGCTGTCCAGCTACCAGTTCCTTACGGCCAAACCCATGCTGGTAGTCATCAACGTGGGTGAGGACCAGGTGGCAGCGGTCTCACAGATGGAACAAGAGATCGGTGCCCTGTACCCGCAGTTCGCATTCGCGGCGTTCTGCGGCAAGCTCGAGATGGATCTGGGTCAACTCAGCGATGCGGAAGCCGGTGAGTTCCGCGAATCGATGGGGCTGAGCGTGGCAGCACTCAATCGTGTGATTGATCTTTCCTACAGCCTCCTGGGGTTGATCTCGTTCTTCACGACCGCTTCCGCCGAACTGAAGGCATGGACCGTCCCATCGGGCACCCCCGCGCCAAAGGCGGCGGGGAAGGTCCACACCGACATGGAGAGGGGGTTCATCCGGGCCGAGGTGGTCGGCTTCGATGACCTCCAAAGCTGCGGCGGCACGGCCGAGGCTCGCAAGAGAGGGCTCCTGAGGACGGAGGGCAAGAGCTACGTCATCCGGGACGGCGATGTGGTGACCTTCCTCTTCAATGTCTAGTTCGCTGCCAGCCCCGGGGTCTGTTGGACTTCCGGCGACGCGGTATCTTGCATTCGTGAGCTGACTGCTTTCACTAATCACCTGCCAAGCTGGTATACTAGGTGCTTGCTGGCGGACCGTCATCGACACGGATGGCCGCGCGACGGTCCATCTATGAATGCCGGTGAGTATCGTATACAGGAGGCGACAATATGTACGAGAGAATACTTATTCCCCTGGACGGATCGGAACTGGCCGAGCGGGCGCTCTCCTATGCCGGGGCGATAGCTAAGAGGCTTAAGAGCGAGGTTGTGTTGCTCAACGTCTGCACACCCGGCGGTGGTATGGAGCGTCCCCTGAGGGCGTACCTGGAGAAGCAGGCGGAAGAACTGGTCTCTATGGGGGCGAAAGCGAGTGCTGTGGTTGTGGAGGGCGATGCCGCCGAAGAGATTCTGAGTCTTGCTGAGGCTAACTACGTCGGCCTGATTGTCGTCTCTACTCACGGATTGAGCGGCAGCAGTCGCTGGGCTATGGGAAACGTCGCCAGCAAGGTCCTGCAGAAGTCGCACACTCCCACGCTATTGGTAAAGCCGGGCGGATCGGAGCCCGCACTCGATGAGAACGGATTGGGAAGCATATTGGTATCGCTTGACGGTTCACGCTTCGCCGAGGCCATCATCCCGTATGTCGAAGTGCTGGTCAGGGGCATGGACAGCGAAGCTGCGCTGGTGACGGTTATTGAGCCAGTGAAGCTCCCTCGCATGGAGTCTTACGGGCACTGGGTTGATTTCGATAAGTACGAGAAGGGCCTTGCGGATGAGGCGGAAGCCAGAGCAAGGCGCTATCTAAGCGAGCAGGAGCTTGCGCTGCGGGAGAAGGGTGTGACGGTCAACTCAACGGTGCTTTCAGGCAGGCCGGCCGAGACCATACTCCAATACGCCGAGGACAGGTGTGTTGGCGTCATAGCCATGTCCACCCACGGCTATTCAGGCATAACCAGGTGGGCCTACGGCAGCGTTGCCTCTAAGGTTGTCGAATGCTCATCAAGGCCGGTTCTGCTCGTGCGGCCGGATGCACCTCCGACGGACGACTAGTTTGGTCGGTGTCGGAATCGTGGCTGGATGGGTCGGCCGACATTCACCCTGAAGTCGCGTTCAGGACTGGGGTGTGCCTGGTTCAGGGTAGCCTGCGGGCCATACCTTGACTCCACGGGAGAGCCTGCTGGCTCTCTCGATGATGACATCGTCTCCCAGGACGCAGCCTTCCGGGACTTCGCATTCCTCGCCGATATGACAGGCGCAGGCGACCAGGCAGTCCTTGAGCCGGGCGCCGCTGCCCACCCTGCAGTCGGGCCACAACACGGCACCTTCTATGACGGCGCCTGCGCCGACATGGCATCTGGCCCCGAGGACGGCCGGCCCTACCATAACGGAGTCCCTGTCGATGGAACAGGCCTCGCCGATTATGACCGGGCCCTCGATGCGAGCCGAAGGGTGGATCGATGCCTCGCCTTCGAACCGGATCGCCCGGTCAGTCTGGCGGCGGAGCAGGTCGTGGTGCAGCTTGAGATACTTGTCGGGGGTGCCTATATCGATCCAGTAATCGTGCGATGGATAGCTGTAGATGGCGTGTCCGCTCTCCAGGAGCGGAGGGAAGACGTGACGCTCGAACATCGAGAACGTGTCGGGGGTGATGTGGCTCAGAATGTCCGGTTCCAGGACATAGATGCCGGCGTTGATCATGTTGGTGGTTACCCTGTCCCAGCTCGGCTTCTCGGTGAAGCGCCGGACTCTGCCCTCGCTATCCGTCTCAACCACTCCATAGATGGTGGGGTTGTCCACCGGGGTGAGGGCGAGGCTGGCCATAGCCTTCTTGCGGCGATGCGCCCGCATCATGGCGCTGAGATCGATGTCGGTCAGAATGTCTCCGTTGAAGACCAGGAAGGGGCCGTCCAAAAACCTCTCTGCGTTCTTGACTGCACCCGCCGTTCCCAGGGGGAAATCCTCGGTCGAGTAGGCTATCCTGACGTCGAAACCTGATCCGTCGCCGAAGTGGTCCCGGACCCGGTCGGGCACCTTTCCCACTGCCAGGATCATCTCGGTGATCCCGTGTCTCTTGAGGTAGCCCGCGAGGTGTTCGAGGTAGGGACGGTTCAGTATGGGAACCATTATCTTCGGGGTGTTGCAGGTCAGAGGGCGCAGCCTGGTGGCCTCGCCACCGGCCAG
>JAWOGR010000165.1:0-2622 GCA_046496625.1 Dehalococcoidia bacterium
GGGTCGCCCTCGCTCCACCTTCCAAGCGGGACATCAATGCGTCCTGCGTTCAGAAATGCCGACAGTCTCTGAGCATCAACAAGGCTCAGCCCTTCAATGACCCCGCTATCCCTTATGACATCCCTGACCACGGGGGCAATAATGCTACCGTCCTCACCTTCCAGCGGCTGGTCACCCAGGAATATGGCGAGTTGCTCTCCGATAAGGCGGCCGGTTATCTGCTCGGAGAGCACCTGCCCGACTTCATCCCACTTGAATGCCAGGAAGACCTTTCCGAACTGGTCTACATTTATGAAAGTGTCCTCGCTGAAGTGTCTGCTGCTGAGAACCATCCTGTCGCCATCTACCGTACCGGTGGCGGGCGTCCAGTTTCCTGTCTGATCCCTCTCCCTGAACTCGAGGACTGCGAAGAGCCCGACCATTCTCTTGGCCTCTTCTATGTCGGCAACGCCGGGCAACTGGATGGCAACGTTATACTCTCCCTCCCTCTCCTGCACCTGGACGACGGGCTCGGTGATGCCTAAAGCGTCGATCCGCCGGAGTATGACCTGCTTAACCCCCTCCATGATTTCGCGCCTATCCCCGGACGGGACATCGGTCACATCGGCCTGGTACACCAAATAGCTGCCGCCCGCGAGGTCCAATCCCAGCCGCAGCCCCTCCCTGCCCCCTACATCCCTGTCCAGCGGCGTTATGGACCAGAGGGCAAATCCGAACAGAACGACAATGAAGACCAGCAGATAGAGACTTCTTCTTCTCACGCCAGGTTACCCTTTATCAAGGATTGTATCTTTCCCATGCTCCTGCGGATCGCTGCATTTCTCCGCTTGCTCATCGTTAGCGCCTGACAACTCGTTTGCGACCAGGGCTAATGCCTCTTCTCTAGTGCTGACCTCGCCACTGGCGTGAGCCTCATGAACTATGGCCAGAAGGCTGCCGATCCGTGGTCCCGGTTTCAGGCCAAACAGGCGCATTATATCACGACCGTTAAGGAGTTGCATAGGCAGGACCTTGGCCTGCTGGTTGGCATGCTCAGCAAGTATGTAGTTCATCAAACGGCAGTGTTGCCGCCACTCCTCGACCGAAACCAGTGGTCCGCGGCTGGCCAGATAGTCGGCAAGGGCCAGCAGCAGAATGTCTATGCCGGCGTCGCCGGCGTCCCGGAAATAGCGGTAGATCGCCCGCTGGCTCGGGAGTTCATCGTCTGTCATCTGGAAGGGACGGAGGTGGTGATAGACCATGGTTTCTGCAAGTCCGATTTCGCGATTGCTGAATCTCAACCTTGCCAGAATACCGGCGGCCATGGCTGCGCCCAAGCTGGTGTGCCCGATGAACCTTGCCCGACCGGTATCATCCATCGTCCTGGTTGTCGGCTTGGCGACATCATGCAACAGTCCCGCGAGCTTGAGCAGTACCCTGTGGTCGCTTCCTCGGGAAACCTCTTGAGACAGGTGGCTCTCTATCTCATCGGACCAGGGAGCAACCGCCAGCATGTCCCTGCTTCCGTGCTGCCATTCACCCTCTCTGATCAGGAATTCCACCGCACATACCGTCTGCATGGAGTGGTGGAAGACATCCCAGAAGTGCGTTGTCGGCTGATCCACTCCCCTGGCCTCTGCCAGTTCGGGGATCAGCGCCGGCAGTAACCCGAGCTCATCCATGTAACCGAGATGGTGAGCCGCTCGCGGAAGTCTGAGTATGTGCAGGAGTTCCTCCCTGATCCTCTCACCGGCGACCCCGGTAATGGCTCCTGCATGGGAGCGCATTAACGACTCCGTCTCCGGTTCAATGGTGAAGTCGAGCTCGGCTGCCAACCTCACGGCCCGGAGCAGTCTGACGGCATCAACCTCGAATATCCGCTCGCTAACACGCCGAACTATCCCGCGGCTCAGGTCCTCCTGTCCGTTGAAAGGGTCTATCAGTGCCCTGCGAAGCTGCTCACTCATAGAAGGCCCTTCGGGCAGCAGTGGAAGTGCATCAGAGGACTCTTCATTAGCGGTGGGCCGGCGCAGCTCCAGGGCCATTGCATTAATCGTGAAATCGCGGCCGGCAAGATCAGCCTCGATGTCTCCTGAGAACGGGGAGAAATCGAAATGCCACTCAGCACCGCGGCCGCCATGACCGT
Organism: Dehalococcoidia bacterium; assembly: GCA_046496625.1. Taxonomy (GTDB): domain Bacteria; phylum Chloroflexota; class Dehalococcoidia; order GIF9; family AB-539-J10; genus RBG-13-51-36. The sequence goes on from JAWOGR010000165.1 coordinate 2,126, forward strand.
GCTCAAGATGTTCGGTGAGCACCACTCTGGCGATGCGATTTACATCATCAAGGAGGACGAACGTCCCTCCTATCTCTGTAGCTACCTCGCGGGCTATCGCTACGGCATCACCCCTCACAGCGATATCGATGTCATCGGTCTTTCTGCCCAGAAGCCGATCGCGTATGAAGCCGCCGACGATGTAGCATCGAAGTCCCCTGATAGCCAGGTGATCGATTATCCTGCGCAGGGCGGCAGGTGCTCCGGTATCCCGGGTGAAAGGCATAGAGCAGAATTATAGTTTGTCCAACCGGGCTTCGCAAAGAACCGCTGAGTCCGTCAGTTACCGCCAGCCGGGCCTGTAGCCGGGAGCACTGTCAGGGCAGGTCAGGCACCTGTGGCAGGAATGGCCTCTGGCCTGCGCCGGCGGAAGTAGCTGTTGACGTTAAGAATGGCCCTGGCTGCACGTTCAACAGAACAGAAGACCGGGATAGAAGCTGCCAGCAGCCTTTGCTCAA
>JAWOGR010000044.1:0-3558 GCA_046496625.1 Dehalococcoidia bacterium
CGCCGTTGATGTCCAGGTACTCTTCGGGAATCAACCTCGGTCCTCCATCTATGGGCTCTCCCATGCCGTTGAAGATCCTTCCCAGAATGTCGGCCGACACCGGCAGCTTCAGGGTCTCGCCTTTGCACCTTATCCTGCTTCCGACCAGGTCTACTTCGCTGACGCCGCCGAACACCTGGACTATGGTTGCCTCCTTGCTGATGTCGATTGCCTGGCCGCTCTTGATCTCGCCGTTGCCCAGTTGAACGTCGACGATCTCGTTGAACATCACGCCGGGAATGCTCTCCGCCACGAGCAAGGCTCCCTTAGCACTATTGATCGCTCTTGACTCTTTTATATACAGTGATGACAAATCCATAGGAGCCCTCCTTATATCAGGAAACCCGTCTTGCGGCCACCATGCTTTCTTCCATCTCCCGCCATAATTCGTTCATCTTCTCTTCCGCGACCTCGTTGGGTATGTCCTTCATACGCGATATCCTGTACACCATTGGCGATGAGCGTACGCTCTCGATGCCCGATCCCGCATCTAGCATCTCCCGCGCCAGCTCATAGAACTTCATGATAGTCTTGAGCATGAGCCCCGCTTTCGTGGGCATGCAATAGGTGTCGACTTCATGATAAGCGCTCTGCTGCAGAAAGTCCTCACGTATCATCCTGGAGACCAGAAGAAGCAGCTTGTCTGCTTCCGGCAGAGCTTCGGGGCCTACAAGCCTGACGATTTCCTCAAGCTCAGCCTCCTGCTGCAGAAGTTTGAGGGCACTCGCCCTGGTGTTCTCCCATCCGGGATCATACTCATTCCACCAGTCCTTGACTGCGTCCACATAGAGGCTATAGCTGGCGAGCCAGCTTATGGCCGGAAAATGCCTTTTGTTGGCCAGCGAAACCTCCAGGGCAAACAGGGCATCTATTATCCTGAGCGTGTTCTGGGTTACCGGTTCACTGAAATCTGCGCCCGGGGGACTTACAGCACCTGCAACTGTTACCGAGCCTTTTCTGTCGGGGCTACCCAGGCATTCAACCATTCCCGCTCTCTCGTAGAAGGAGGACAGGCGAGAGCCCATATATGAGGGGAAGCCCTCCTCTCCCGGCATCTCCTCAAGCCTTCCGCTCATCTCCCTCATTGCCTCGGCCCAGCGGGAGGTTGAATCGGCGACCAGCAGAATATCGTAGCCCATGTCACGGAAATACTCGGCCATGGTAATGCCCACAAAGATGCTTGCCTCCCTTGCGACCACGGGCATGTTAGAGGTGTTTGCCAGGAATATCTCCTTCTCCATTAGAAGTCGTCCTGTCTTGGGATCCTTCAGTTCTCTGAAGCTGGAGAGCACGTCCGCCATCTCGTTGCCCCTTTCGCCACAGCCAACGTAGATATTCAGGTGCGTTTGGGCCCACCGTGCCAGCTGCTGCAGGGTGACGGTCTTTCCGGTGCCGAAGCCCCCGGGGATAGATGCCTTGCCGCCGAGAGCGAGCGGGAACATGTAATCCAGGATCCGCATACCGGTACTGAGCAGGCCCGAAGGGTCGAATCTCTCCTTATACGGCCTGGGCTTTCTCACAGGCCACTTCTGCATCATCGTGAGCTCCGCTGTCTCGCCATTGCGTTCCAGCCAGACTATCGGCTCTTCGACGGTGTATTCCCCGCTGCGTATCTCCTTGACCTTTCCCCTGAGTCCGACGGGCACCATGATCTTGTGCTCGATCAACTCAGTTTCGGGGACTACGCCGAGTACATCCCCCTCGCTGACGGAGTCTCCCGCTTTGACCTCGGGTGTGAACTGCCACTTCTTGTCGCGGGGCAGCGGTTCCGCTTTGACGCCTCGCTTGATGAAGGGGCCCGTGTTTTCGCCGAGGGCGATGAGGGACTTCTGCAGTCCGTCGTATATGGAGCCTACGAGTCCTGGACCTAACTCCACACTCAGTATGCGTCCCGTTCCCGCCACCAGTTCACCGACCTTCAATCCCAGTGTGTCCTCGTGTGCCTGGATTATCGCCCTGTCACCTTCCAGTCCTACTATCTCGCCGACGATGCCCTCTTTTCCTATCTCGACGACCTCATACACCTGTGAACCCTTCATCTCGTCGGCGATGACCAGAGGGCCTGACACTCTCCATATTTTGCCCATATCTTCAGCCTCCTGCTCTTTCTCTAGCTCTAGATCTCAACTTCAAACCCCACGGACTCTCTGATGGACGCCCGATAGTAGTCCCTGACGTCAGCGTACTTCGTGCCGAACTTGGATGGAACCTCAATGATCACAGGAGTGATCGCTCGTCCTTTCCTGGCCCTGGTCAGCAGGTCTTCAGCATGCTCTACGTAGTCTTCCAGCAACATCACTATGCCGACATCGCGGTCGGCCAGCAACTCGGTCAGAGCACTCCTGACATTCTCACGAGCATCAGGGTCGTCCTTTATCACGTAATACCTGTTGCCGCCGGCAAGCCTGAGGGCGTTGACCAGCTCTTCGTCTCCGACGACTGCCACATCCAATTGTTTCAGTTGCGTCATGCTACAGTACCAGATAGTCCTTCACTTCCTGCGCAGGAACACCATCCACGATCCCTTTGACGGCCAGCCGCAGGTTGCGCATCTCAACTTCCTTGAGAACCAGGTACCACAGCAGAACCAGCGGTGATAGAACCCTGGGTGACAGGATCTCTCTGAGCATCCCGAGTTTGTGCTTGTCTATGATCTCGTCTACAGACGTGATGCTCCCGGTTCTCTCATAGTTGGACAGGACTTCCTCGGCCACGGTCGAGTAGCGGGTGTTCCGCAGGTGGGCAGGCATTTCAGTCATCTTGAGAGACAGCAGTTCGCGGATGGACTTGTCTGTAAGCTGATACCCGCCGGCGACAGCCAGTTCGGCGGCATGGTTTTCAAGACCGGATGTCACAGCTCTCCAGGCGATCTGAAGATTCGCCAGATCTATGATCATCCCGAATGCCTGAACAAGCAGGGGGCCGTCCTTCACAGTACCGGCCGTGTTCAGAAGGTTAGAGTAGTACCGACTCTGTAGCCCTGCCTGGATGAGGAGTTTCGATTTCGGTGGCTGGTCCGGATTGTACTGATCCAGGGGTGTTACATAGTCCTTGAGCCCACATTTCACCAGCACCCTGGCGATCTCATTAACGTCCTGAGCATCAGAGAGTTCATCGAGATAACCGTTGTCGTGGATGACGCCGATCGGTAGCATCGGGGCTTTCGTGCCGGTGGAGATGCCCTCCAGGGCAGCCTTGATGTTGAGTACATCATACTTGACGACATATGCCCTCAGAATCTTCAGCACGTCCCGTGGCGTGAGCCTGAGCCACTCGATGTAGGCAAAGCTCTGAGCCAGGTACCTCCACAGGGACTCGTCCAGATAGTCGAAGCTCCTGACGGGCAGGTCCTCGAGATACCTTCCTACGTCGGTTTCTCTTACGGCTGCCAGGGCATCCTGTACTGTGTCCGCGCCCTGCAGGCTATCTATGTGTGCCGAGGTGACCAGTCTGGCCTCCTGGCCCTTCAGATATGCCGATATGAACGCGTACTTTACACTGGGCACGGTATTCCTTTAC